>NZ_JBMDWJ010000154.1:0-8013 GCF_048595215.1 Siphonobacter sp. | reverse complement strand
AGTTTTTTACGTTGGGTTATGTCCTTACTGTTGAAAAAGCCATACCTCAAGCGAGCCAAAATTCTACAAACGTTTAGCCGAAAATGAAGAATACATCTACGTAACTCACTGACAAACAGCACATCATTTAAAATACGCTGTTTCCATGATGCCCTAATCGTTTGAAAATACGTATCCGCTGAGTCCTTATCAGGTATAGAAATTCTACCCACTAGTGCGGCAAGCCTACCTCATCCTACCCTAGCTCAGATAAAACGATTGGTCTACGCTTGGATAAATAAACAAACGTTCATTTATTTGCGAATGAAATGCGGTACAAAGACGAAACCAAAGAACAGGCCATTCGCGAGAAAGCCATTACCATGATTGTGGAAAGCGGTCTGGATGGCTTAAGTATGCAACGGCTGGCCAAAGCGGCTAATGTCTCCCCGGCCACGCTGTACATTTACTTTCAGGATCGCGATGATCTGATTGTCCAGCTGAGTGTGGAGGAAAACCGTCGCATGATGATTGCTACGCTGGAGAACTTCGATCCCGACATGTCTTTTGCGGAAGGGTTACGGATTCAATGGCTGAACCGGGCCCGATTTTGTCTGGAAAACCCGATGGCCTCACTGTTCATGGAACAAATTCGTCATTCGCCGTACCATCAGCGGGCTAGCGAATTACTGGGACCGGAGTTTCACCAAAAGCTTGGTCACTTTGTACAAAACAACATTGCCCGAAATGAAGTGGTGAGTCTCCCCTTCGAAGTCTACTGGTCGGTAGCTTTTTCGCCCTTGTATCAACTGGTAAAATTTCATGTTCAGGGTCGTAGCTTCCCTAACCGTCCAGCGTTTCAGCTCACGGAGCCAGTTCTTCTACAGGCTCTGGAATTAGTTTTAAAAGCACTTAAACCTTAGGGTTATGCGGGTGTCGTTCCCCTAGAACTACTCCTACAAACCATTATCCTTTTTCTCTTCCTAACTCAATTCATGGCATCTTCCGCACGTTTTACCCGCTACGAAGGCTTCGTCATCGCCGTACTGGCCATTCTGCAGTTTACTATTATTCTGGATTTCATGGTTCTTTCGCCGCTCGGAGCCATCCTGATGCCGACCTTACACATCACCCCCGTACAGTTTGGCTGGGTGGTATCGGCGTACGCGTTCAGTGCCGGAGCTTCAGGACTACTGGCGGCGGGCTTCGCTGACAATTTTGACCGAAAAAAGCTGCTCCTGTTTTTCTATACGGGTTTCACGCTCGGCACCTTTTTGTGCAGTATCGCGACGGATTATCACTTTTTGCTCTTTGCCCGCATTTTTACGGGTTTGTTCGGCGGCGTGATCGGTTCGATTTGCTCGGCTATTATTACCGATTTGTTTGCCCTTGAGGTACGGGGTCGCGTGATGGGTTTTGTACAGATGGCCTTTGCCACCAGTCAGGTACTGGGCATCCCCATTGGCCTGTACCTAGCCAATGAGTTTGGCTGGCATTCGCCCTTTACGATGATTGTACTTTTCTGTATCGTCATCGGTATTCTGATTCTGGTGTACCTAAAGCCCATCGACAAACACCTAGGACTCAATACGGAGCACAATGCCTTCAAGCACCTGGGCCAAACGCTTTCGCAATCCAATTACCTACTGGCCTTCGCTACGACGACCTTACTGGCGATGGGCGGCTATATGCTGATGCCCTTTGGCAGTGCGTTCAGTGTACATAACCTGAAAATTCCGTTTGATAAACTTCCGATGGTCTACATCGTAACGGGGATCAGCTCAATGATTGCCGGACCGCTTATTGGGAAGTACAGCGATGTCATTGGCAAGTACCGTCTGTTTGTAATCGGATCGATCCTGTCAATGATCATGACGGGAATCTACGGAAACCTGGGACCTACCCCGATCTGGATTGTCATTGTTATCAACGTCTTTCTTTTCATGGGCATCACGTCCCGTATCATTTCTTCCTCAGCTCTGATGACGGCCATTCCCAAGCCGCAGGACCGTGGAGCATTTATGAGTATCAACGCATCAGTTCAGCAAATGGCTGGTGGATTGGCCGCCGCTGCCGCCGGATTCATTGTCTCGGAAACGCCCTCGGGCTACATCGAGCATTACGACCGACTGAGCTATGTGGTCATTGCCGGTTCCATTCTGGCCATTGTGATGATGTACTTCGTCAATCGGATGGTCCAGCGAAAATTGGCCACACCGGCCGTACCCGTATAGAATCGGCCCGAATGAGAGTTTCAAAAACTTCCCGATCGCTTACAAACGATTGGGAAGTTTCATTTTTAAGACCTAGTATCTTCCTCCAGCTGTACTTTCGTCCCAGCATTACCACCGTTAATTTATTTACTCACAATGGCATTCAAACTAAATGGCCGCATCTGGATTGAAGGCGAAGACCGTTTTATCGGCATTGGCAAGTTGCGTTTACTGGAACAGATCGAACGAACGGGCTCCATTTCGGCCTCTGCCAAAGCCCTGGGGATGTCGTACAAACGAGCCTGGGATCTGATTCAGTCAGTCAACAAGCAGGCCCCTAGTCCGCTGGTAAGTACGCAAGCGGGCGGCGAACGCGGTGGCGGGGCCGTATTAACCGAAGAAGGGAAACGCTGGGTAGGGATTTATCAAAACATTCATGAACGTTTCCAGGAATTTCTAAACCTGGAAAGTGAGAAACTGGCAAGTCTCTAAGTTTTCTTTACCAAAGCAGAGTTATCCGGTCCCTGTCGTTACTATCTCATACAGAAGGAAACCCTTTAAACCTAAGTATGAAAAAAATAGTCTTCACGCTGGCCGGCCTGTTGTCGTTAGCCGGTACTCTTCAGGCCCAGACTGAACGCCTGCACCGCATTCAGGAAAACATTCAAACCGTCTTCTACGATCCCGCTTCGGCCTTGTATCAGGAGACCAACGACGCGGCTCATAATGAAAAGCCGCATTCGTACCTCTGGCCCTTGTGTGCTCTGGTTCAGGCCGCCAATGAAATGGAAGTACTGGAGCCGAAACAGTCCTACCTCGGTCCAGTCCTGAAAACGATCCAGCAGTATTACAACGAAAATCCGCCAGCACCGGGGTACCAGGCTTACGTGACTAAGGAGAAGATCGATACGCGGTTTTTCGATGATAATCAATGGATTGCCATTGCCTGTCTGGATGCGTATCAGCGAACCAAACAGAAATCCTATCTCGATACGGCCGAGTTAATTTATCGCTTTATGATGACGGGCTACGATCAGGCCGGTGGCGGCGGTATCTACTGGAAAGAAGACGATAAGACGACCAAAAATACCTGCTCAAACGGGCCGGGCGTCCTAATTGCCCTGCAACTCTATAAAATCAAAAAAGATCGGAAGTACCTCGATACAGCTCTGGATCTGTACCGCTGGACGAATACGCATTTACAGGCTCCTTCGGGTATATACTACGACGCGGTGAAATTGCCCAGTATGAAGATCGATTCCGCGATATATACCTACAATACGGGGACCATGCTCCAGTCAAGTGTGTTGCTGTATGAACTTACCAAAGAGAAGAAATACCTGCAGGAAGCTCAACGGGTAGCCAAGGCCGCTCGCCAGCATTTTTTCCGGAAACAGAAATTTCCGGATCACTACTGGTTTAATGTAGTCTTGCTACGGGGGTATATTGAGTTGTATCAGATTGATGCTGACCCTCAGTACCTGAAACTCTTCAAACAGGATGCGGAACGAATTTGGAAAGAAGAAAAAGACGCAAAAGATCTAATCGGCAAAAAGCCCTGGAAAACGTTGATTGACCAGGCGGCCATGCTGGAAATGTACGCCCGCTTACAAACTCTCAAACTATGAGCTGCGAGCCATAATAATGAGGGCTAGCCCTACGACATAAGATGCTCCCATTAGCCAGAGGTATCGATTCGCTTTGGCGGGAGCATCCTTAAATTCTTTCCAGGCGAATAAACCCCACAGTACGGAAACTACGGTTGCCCCCTGACTAAGCCCGTACGAAATGGCATCGCCTGCTTCCTGCGAACCTAGTAAAAGGGTAATCATACCCACGCACCACAGCAAACCACTCGCCAACCCCAGCAGGTGCTCCCGAAGAGGTACTTCTTTGTAAGGCGTCTCGTTATCATCGCCCGTCAGCTTGAGTCGTTCGAGGATGCGTTCCAGCACCGGATTACTCAGCAAAATGCCGAACGCAAAGAGTACGAGACCCGTGTACGGCGTCAGTTTATCTTTCTGCGGAAAGGATAGTTCGTCAATAATCGAACTGGTAATCACCAGAAAGAAAAAGCCCGAAACCAATCCGCCCGCCAGAGCTACCCAAATCCCTTTGTTGTCGGATTTCTCTTCACTATCCTCTTCCCGGGCCAGATACGCCAAGGCACACATGCCAATGGAAACCAGTACCAGTCCGCCGCCGATGGCCAGTAAGGTCAAATCTCCATCAGGTTTGGCAATGTAGTTAACGATAATACCAAGAGCCATCGAAAGCCCCGTACCGACGGGCATGGCAATGGCGATTCCGGAGAGATTGATTCCGACGGTTAACAGCGTATTGCCAATATTAAACAGAATCCCACCCGCTAGTGCCAGTGCCAGGTTTTGAAGCGTTGCCTGCTGAATGTCTTCCAGAAAGGGGCGGCCTTCCTCTCCGATACTTCCCAGAGTAAAAGCCAGAATCAACGATAGAAGTACAATTCCGTATACATAATCCCGGTAGAACACCTGTAAAGGAGCCGACTGTGTGACAATCTTTTGCCCGTTACTCCAGGAACCCCAACAAAGCATTGTAATCAAACAGAAAAATACGGCCAGTGTAGGCTGATCGACAATAAACATAGTTTGCAGAGGTTTAGATACCTAGGCTGGAGCTTTAATAAAAGCGGACCAGCTCCTTTACAAACGAAAAGAGACGCTCTGTGCAGAGCGTCTCTTTTGCCTATACGTTTATCAAGCTTATTACCGGGAAGACGTAAAACGACCCGTGCTGGGCTGGTATTTTCCAAGTGGGAAACTAACGCCCAGGTTGATACCAATGTTCCGGTTGTTGATGTCTCCACTGCCGTATACGGGCTTAGCCACATTTACTAAACCTAAGCCGTAACGAGCGTCGAAATTAAGCCATACGCGGTCGCTTAGACGGTAATTAAAGCCCGCTCCTAAGTGCAGACCGGCATCAGCCGCCGTGTAACGATCCTTGTTCGCGTTGATGTTGTCTCCATTTTCATTACGGGCTCCCAGGAGAAATCCAACGTAAGGACCCGCGAAAATTTTAGGACGGAAGGCTGCTCCCCGATCGTTCAGGTAGAAGGTAGCCAGAATCGGAATTTGCAGGTAATTCAATCGTACTTCCGTAGGCAGACCCCCAAACTTACTGCCCAGTTGCGTATACAGAGCCTGTCCACCTACACCAAAGCGTTCGTTGATGCTGTAGTTGATGAATAGACCGCCCGTACCACCGGTTTTAAAATTGGCGTTACCTGCTCCACCGCCGCCAAATTTAGCGATTGAAACACCACCCATAAGGCCCCAAGATAAATTATCCTGTGCCTGAGCTCCCCGGACCATGGCGATTGCCAGGAAAGCAGCAAAAATGTACTTTTTCATGATTGAAGTGAGAGTAAAAAATGTGAACTGTAACTGAAAAATAGCGTTCCTGCATACCTACGTATGATAATGTGCAGAAAGTTTTCTACAGTTCAATATTTTTACTCTGTCACAAATAGTACATTTCGCTGAAGTCCTTCGTATTTGGCACGCTTAAGAGGTGATTTTTTAAAGACGCGGCGGAAGGTCTCTTCGGTAAGTTCCTGCCAATCACGGGCTTGGAAATTTTTGAGTTCGTCTGGTAATTGAAAAGCGGATTCCCGGTGGGGTTGGGAAAAACGATTCCAGGGACAAACGTCCTGACAAATGTCACAGCCAAACACCCAGTTTTTCGTGTGTCCTTTAAATGATTCAGGAATGGATTCTTTTAATTCGATGGTCAGGTAGCTGATGCAACGACTGCCGTCTACGCCATAGGGTTCGGAGATAGCATCCGTGGGACAGGCATCGATGCAGCGGGTGCAGGTGCCGCAGTAATCCGCCATGGGCCCGTCGGGCTGTAACTCGAGATCAATGATGAGTTCGGCGATAAAAAAGAAACTACCGCTTTTACGGGTAATCAAGTTACTATTTTTACCGATCCAGCCCAAACCCGCCTGTTTGGCCCAGGCTTTTTCCATGATGGGAGCAGAATCCACAAAGCAACGCCCCTCTACTGCCCCGATTTCTTCCTGAATCCGGCTTAAAAAATCCTTGAGTTTATCTTTGATGACGAAGTGGTAATCGACACCGTACGCGTACTTGGCAATCTTCAGATCTTCGTCGCCTTCGGGTAGGGTTTCTTCGGGATAATAATTGTACAGCAGCGATACGACTGATTTAGCTCCCTCGACCAGCAGGCGGGGATCCAGCCGTTTGTCGAAGTGGTTTTCCATGTACTGCATTTTCCCGTGACGGCCCAGCCGTAGCCATTTTTCCAGGCGGGGGGCTTCCTCTTCCAGAAAATCTGCCCGCGAGATCCCGCAGAAATCGAAGCCCAGATCCCGGGCGATTTCTTTGATACGCAACGCGTTTTCTTGCTGGATGATGTCGGAAACGGTCATAGAAAGTGATGAAGCCTTTACTTACTACTGCAAAAGTACGTTCTTCCCTGTAAACTGCTGATCGGCTCAATTCATTCCAGCGATGTGTCTTTTCAGTTTACCACTCTTAGCCTACTGATCTACAGAACGTATGGCGACGTAAGTTTTCCATTTTGTCGGTTTAGTTTTCTGACTTTCCAAAGTAAAATGTCATTCTGTCAGCGAAAACCGCATTGGCAAGCTAATTTTGCGAAACTTTACTGGTAAAAAAGTACATAAGACATGACGAATCCGGAATTTACGCAACCCGAAGAGAACGAACAAACTCCCCAGGCTGACAACGGTGCTGAAACCAATGGATCAGCAGCTGAAACGACGGATCAGCCGTCTGCAGAGCAGAAACTACAGTCTGAGAATGCAGAGCTAAAAGATAAATACATTCGCCTGGTCGCTGAATTCGACAATTTCCGTAAGCGTACGCTGCGGGAAAAAGACGAACTGGTAAAAACGGCTTCCGAGAATGTAATCAAAGCCATTTTACCCGTACTGGACGATATTGAGCGGGCTCAGGCCACCTACGGTGAAGATGGTAAAGTGGATACCCAAGGCATTGAGCTGATCTTCAATAAACTGACCAAAGCCGTAGCCGGCAAAGGATTAAAAGCGATGGAATCGAAAGGTCAGGCCTTCGATCCCGATCTGCACGAAAGCATCACCCAGTTCCCTGCTCCTTCGGAAGACCTGAAAGGCAAAGTAATTGATGAGGTAGAAAAAGGATATTACCTGGGCGACAAAGTGATTCGCTTTGCGAAGGTTGTAGTCGGGGTATAATCATAGTTCGAATGAGCGAATGACAGATTCTTCCCCACTTCATTCTCTTCCTCATTCGCTCATTTCTTGATTGAAAAAAGATGGCACAAAAGCGTGACTATTACGAAATATTAGGCGTCTCCAAATCTTCGACCGAAGAGGAGATTAAGAAAGCATACCGGAAACTGGCGATTAAGTATCACCCCGATAAAAATCCCGACAATCCGGAAGCGGAAGATAAATTCAAAGAGGCGGCAGAGGCCTACGAAGTACTTTCTGATCCCAACAAAAAAGCCCGTTACGACCAGTTCGGTCACGCGGGTATGGGTGGCGGGTACTCAGGTCCGCAAACTGCCGAGGTTATTTTCTCTCTATTCGGCGATATTTTTTGTGAAGGCAGTCCTTTTGGCAGCTTCTTCGGTGGTGGCTTTGGGGGCGGTGGTCGTCAGCAGCAACGCGTTCGGAAAGGCTCCGACTTACGTATCAAGCTCAAACTTGATTTACAGGAGGTAGCCAACGGCGTTGAGAAAAAAATCAAAGTAAAACGCCACGTCAGCTGTAATGCCTGCGGTGGTAACGGTTCGAAAAACGGTACGT
>NZ_JBMDWJ010000153.1:0-11684 GCF_048595215.1 Siphonobacter sp. | reverse complement strand
CGGATGCCTTTGGGGTACTCCCGCCGATTTCACGCCTGACGACCGAACAGGCGATGTATTATTTTATTTCAGGATTTACTTCCAAACTGGCCGGAACCGAAGTCGGTGTGAAAGAACCGCAACCTACATTTTCGGCCTGCTTTGGGGCGGCGTTTCTTCCGCTGCACCCCTCCCGTTATGCTACTCTGCTGGGAGAAAAACTAGAGCAGAGTCAGGTCAACGTCTGGCTAATTAATACCGGCTGGGTGGGCGGCCCGTACGGAACTGGCGAGCGGATTAAACTCCGCTATACCCGGGCCATGATTACGGCAGCCATGCAGGGCGAACTGGATCAGGTAGCCTTTCATTCCTTTGCTCCTTTTCACCTGTCCATTCCGGTCGAGTGCCCCAACGTCCCCGCTGAGTTGCTGAACCCCCGGAAACACTGGCCAGACCCAGTTGCCTACGATCACCAGGCGTATCAGCTGGCGAAGTCGTTCCAGCAAAACTACCAGAACTATCAATCCGATGCCACGCCAGCCATTACGCAGGCCGGTCCGCGTATCGCTTAATCCTACCCACCCGCGACCAGCGGCGACTGGTCGCGGGGTACTCAAATTCTAATCTCTGAAACTATGAAAAAGTGGCTAAGTAACTTAACATTCTGGGTTTTGACGGCCATTACGGCGGGTATCCTTCTGGGTCATTTCAAACCGGAATGGGCCCTACTAAAAGTACTCGAAGAACCGCTTAAGGGCCGATTTATGGGCCAGGAACTGAGTATCGGCACGACCATCAGTGAGGTATTCAGTGGCCTTTTCATTAGTACCGTCAAACTCTTCATTAACCCTATTATTTTCCTGACGATTACCCTCGGCATCGTCAGTATGGGTGATTTGAAAAAAGTCGGTAAAGTAGGAGCCAAAGCCCTGCTGTATTTTGAAGTAGTTACGACCCTGGCCCTGGTGATCGGCGTGGTGATTGCCAATCTTATGAAGCCGGGTCATGGCGTAGTGACCAATCAGGTCAAAGGTGGGGATATTTCGAAATACACCCAGAAAAGTACCGAGTTTAGCTGGCTCCATTTTCTTCAGGATAACGTAACGTTGCAAGTATTAATCGTGGCGATTCTAGCGGGCGTTGTATTCAGTCAGTTACGTTCCAAGGACGTGATTGTAGCGGGAATGAATCGGGTCTCTAAAGTTGTTTTCAAAGGGTTACATAAAGTCATGTTACTGGCCCCAGTGGGAGCTTTCGGGGGTATGGCCTATACCATTGGCAAGTACGGGCTGGAAACCCTCTTTCCTTTAGCCAAACTGATGGGTACGGTTTATACCACGATGGCCTTATTCATCTTCGGAGTACTGGGTATGATTTTACGTTCGTGCGATATCCGAATCGTGGATTTTCTCCGGTACATCCGGGCGGAATTGCTGATCGTACTGGGGACCTCGTCGTCGGAATCCGCCTTACCCTCACTGATGGAAAAACTGGAACGAATGGGCTGTGCCAAACCTGTGGTAGGGTTGGTCGTGCCAGCGGGTTATTCGTTTAATCTGGACGGTACTACGATTTACCTGTCGATGGCCACCCTGTTCCTGGCTCAGGTCTTCAACGTGGATTTAAGCCTCACTCAACTGCTCACGATCATCGGTATTCTCATGGTTACGTCCAAAGGAGCCGCCGGGGTAACCGGTAGTGGATTTGTCGTGCTGGCTTCTACGCTGACGGCAGTAAAAGTAATCCCCATTGAGGGCCTGGCTCTCCTGCTGGGAGTCGACCGCTTCATGTCGGAAGCCCGCAGCATCACCAACTTCATTGGGAACGGCGTAGCCACCATCTGGATCGCCAATCACGAAAAAGCTCTGGATCGCGAGCAAATGAACCGGGCGTTTGGACTGGCTCCCGAAAAGGCACCCACGGTTTCGACCGATACACTCGCACGCCCTTCGGCAGCATTGGTGAGTAAATAATCAGATCGAATTCACCCCAAAACTTATACTAATCCTATGAATACTGTCGTAACCGTACCTTCCGTAGGCATCACCCTGGATCGGTTTATTCTCCGAAAACAGAAAGCGTTTCCATCGGCCACGGGTGATCTTTCCCAGGTATTGCGGGATATTGCCCTGGCCGGTAAAATCATCAGCCGTGAAATCAATCGTTTTGGCCTGGCTGATCTTACGGGAGATACGGCTACCGATAATGTTCAGGGAGAAATGCAGCAAAAGCTGGACTGGATCGCTCACGTTCGTTTCATCCGGGCTCTGGTCAACGGCGGGGAAGTGTGTGGTATTATTTCGGAAGAAGAAGCGGGTATCATTGACACGGGTAACCCGGAAGGAAAATACGTCATCGCGATGGACCCCCTGGATGGTTCCTCCAACATTGATGCAAACGTAGCCATTGGGACGATCTTCTCCGTCTATCGACGGGTCTCGCCGCTGGGAACTTCGCCCACCGTCGAGGACTTTTTGCAGGGCGGTCGGCAGCAGGTCGCCGCCGGGTATATTCTCTATGGCTCTTCTACCATGCTGGTGTATTCAACGGGTTGCGGTGTCGATGGCTTTACTTACGAACCTACGTTGGGGGAATACATCCTTTCACATCCTGACCTGACTTTCCCGGTTTCGAGCAAGACGTTTTCCTGTAACGAAAGTAACCAGCGGGATTTTCCACCCTTCGTGATACAGCGGATTCAGGAATTTTACGATCAGCGATTCAGCAGTCGTTACATCGGCTCCTTTGTCGCTGACTTTCACCGCAATCTGATCAAAGGAGGCATTTACCTGTATCCACCTACGCAAACCCATATTCAGGGGAAATTACGACTGATTTATGAGTGCTACCCCATGGCTTTTCTCGCCGAACAAGCCGGGGGTAAAGCCATTGACGGACAACAGCCCATTTTGGACATCACGCCTACCTGTTTTCATCAGCGTACGCCCTTATACATTGGTTCACCTGCTCTGGTAGACTATTTCGAGATTCCTTCCTGACGATCATCCAATCGTTTTTACTGCCATTGGTTGCTGGCACCTCAGGCGAGCGTGTCTCCGTATCGCTTTATCTCATTTAAAATATAATTTATCAAATATTTAATATAATTATTATGAAATATATTTTTCTTATTCTGCTGACTTTCAGTGCGTACACGGGTATGGCTCAACTGGCTTTACATTCCGTGGTGGCTCTGGATACGCTTCATAGGTCAAGACCTATCCCCTCTGTTTCAGGAAAAGATACCGCTCGGGTGAAACCTTCCATTCGACCTGTCACTCCTCCTTACGAAGGGCTGAAAATCAAACTCAGTCCCGATGGAGCCAAGTACCTGGCCTTCAATCTCTGGAGTCAGGTATGGATTCGTTCCATCGAAAACAATCCGGGAACGCTCGTGAACGGGATACCGCAGGATCATGTCTGGGACGTCAGCCTTCGCCGTACCCGGGTTCGGGTCATCGGGCAGATGTCCCCGCGTTACTTATTTGTCATTCAGTTTGGGATGAACAACCAATCCTTTAACAGCGGCGGTGGAACCGGTACCGGAGCCAACGGTTTAGGTAAAAAACCTCCGATTTTCTTTCAGGATGCGTATAGTGAATTTGTGGTGGTTCCCACTTTAAACCCGGTTACTAAAAAATCGGCTGACTTTTCACTGTCCATGGGAGCCGGGTTGCACGCCTGGAATGGCGTCAGCCGCCTGACCAGTCCGGGTATCACCAGCAGTCTCACGCTGGACGTACCCGTTTTCCAATGGCCTAATATTGAAGTTTCGGATCAGTTCAGCCGTCAGTTGGGCGTTTTTGCCAAGGGCATGTGGAAGAATCTGGCGTATCGTTTTCACGTCAACAAACCGTTCACCACCACGCTGACGCCCACCGTTGGCGGAGCCGCCGTTGATAACAATCAGGACGGGAAACCGGCGTACGGGGGCTACGTTAATTACCAGTTCAAGGATAAAGAAAGTTTGCTGACGGCCTTTTTCCCCGGTACGTATCTGGGTTCCAAACATGTCTTCAACATTGGACTCGGCTTTTACTACAATAAAAACGCAACCCTCTCCCAACCCGAAGCGAACGTTTTCAGGAAACACGATGAATTAACCCTGGCACTGGATGTTTTCTGGGATCGTCCCATCGGTGACCCGGCCAAACGCATGGCGATGTCGGTATATAGCGGTTTGTATCAATACGACTTTGGCCCCAATTACATTCGCAGTTCGGGCATTATGAATCCCGGTACTGCGAACCCTAATGCCACGGAACAACGGGCCGCGGAAGGCCCCGGTAACGCCCGATACCTATCCGGCACGGGTACGCTCGCCTACACGCAGGTGGGTTTTGTACTTCCACAATTCAGTTCGGCTGTGCGTGTGCAACCCTATGTGGCTCACAGTTACAAAAACTTGCAGGCCCTCCGGCAGCCGGGCCACTATTACAACCTCGGCACTGCTTTTCTGCTCGACAATCATCAGGCTAAAATCACGGTTGAATACAACAGTCGTCCGTTGTACAACCCCGCCACCAAGCAGATCTTTTCCCGGGCGGGCGAGCTGATCGCCATGGTACAAGTATCGCTGTAATAGCGTTACTGCGATTTTCAATAAAGCAGTACTTGCAGGGTCCACTGCATACGTTCGCGTTTAAACGTGGGATATAGATAGCCGCCTGGCCTGTGTAGACCCAGTATTTTTGCTCATTACGCCGGGAATAGCTCCCTAATCTCCGCCGAACTATAGTACTATTTGTATATTTAGTTTACATTTAGCTTCTTAACCATAGATGTAAACATTTTTTCAATTAGTCCGTTGGCAGCCCTGAATCGCTGGAGTGATGCGGAATTATCGCAAGCCCTGCAAGAAAACAACCGAGCCGCTTTTTCTGAGATTTACGAACGGTACTGGAAACCGCTCTACCGGGCGGCCTATCAGAAAACACGTTCCAAAGAAACGGCCGAGGAACTGGTTCAGGATCTGTTTGTGAGCCTTTGGCAACGCCGAGAAACGGTACAGATTCAGGAGTTGAAACGCTATCTGTTCACCGCCCTCAAGTTTTCCATTATTCGACTCATTGAATCTGAGCAGGTACACGAAAAGTTTGTGAGCTATTACCAATCGTTCCTATCCATCGAAGACCGAGTTACGGAAGATGTACTGGACATGCAGGATTTGTCAGAAGCAATTGAACGAAACCTGCGGGAACTACCGGAGAAATCACAGGAGGTCTTTCGGCTCAGTCGTTTCGAACAGCTTTCCATCCCCGAAATAGCCCAGCGACTTCAGGTGAGCGAGAAGGCCGTTGAGTATCACCTCACCCGTGCCCTCAAGCACTTGCGGGCACACTTACACGAAATCGCTCTAGGCCTGATGTTGAGCCTTTGGAAGTAGATCATCAGGAGTAACCCGCTTTCCGTATAGATTAGCCTTCTCCCGTACTACCCTTCGGCTCGCTTCCAGTAAAGCCCAGCTTCTGTGGACAGATTAGATTCACCGTATCTGAAACCTTTTCCGGACCGGATTGCTCGCGGGCACCACCCTTCGCGGCTCGTTACCCTTTGCCACAGCTATTTCCCTTTTAAATAATCAGGACAGGCAGGTGCTGGCTCGGTAGAGTTGATCTTACTGACCCTGGTATACGGAAGTTCTGGGGAAAACCACGGAATACCTGACCTTAAACCATCTTACGCTTCGACTGCCGACTCATGAACCAGACCATGAGAATCAGACCCAACACCGACGGTCCGAGCTGGCTATAAGGCTTGAATTGCGGTAACGCATTTCCCGAAAAAGCGGACAGCAACGCACTGAATGCCGAAAACATTTTATAGATATGCTCGTACAGCCAGCCGCCTTTGAGTCGTTCGTGCAGCCAGTAATGTTTGACGACATCGTAGGTAGTCACCAGCCACAAGGCCCCGAAGGTGGAATACGTTACGGCCGGGTTCCAGCTAGCATCGGAGGACTTGGCAATCCACAGAAAACAGATACCTGAAGTCAGAGCAATCAGGGCCCAGACTACGTCCTGCCGGGAACTGCGGTTTTCGCGGAGTTTGACCGCCCGCCAGCCCGCATAGCTGACGTAGCCCGCCAGTAACGTAAGCATAACCAGAAAAGGACTCGCCCGAAAGAACACCGCACCGAGCAGGCCCGTACCTACCACCACGCTGATGGCATACAGAAACCAGCGACCGAATCGCGTATGAGCCCCCCGCTCTTTTGGAACTAGTAAGGCCAGCAATCCAAGGCCCAAGGCAATCAAGCCGAAGCAAATGTGAATGATCAGGTTAATGAGATGGAGGATGGGCATAAAACGTCCGTTTTGAATGATGAAGCTCAAATCTGTCGGACTTTTCGGTTCCTTCGCCGCCCTTGGTGACCAGATGATTTCGCTAGTGACCAAGTTCTTTCGTCACTCTTTCCTTTCGCAGGCACCCATTCTGCTCGTAAATTGCCCCTATGGAGAAAGTTTTACGTTCGGTTCTGGTTCGTAACCTGTTGGGACTGCTGGCCTTGCTGGGCGTGCATTACGTGTCGGATCGGTATTACATTCAGGAGCGAAGCGGTACGAATCAGTACCTACCCTATCTCTTCCTGCTTAGTTTGTATGCCTGGCTGGTATTTCATAATCGAATCCTCTACGAACGACTGTACCTGCGGCAACGCAAACGGGACTACCTGCTGTGGACGTTACTGATCATGAGCCTCAATACGGTGAGTATGTACACGATTCTGAAACTACAATTTTGGGTAGATTACGCACTGCCGCTCATCCTTAGCTTCTGGGTACACACGCTGGCGGGCTTCGGGATTTACGCGTTTTACCGCAGTACGCTACCAACCCCAGCCGTTACCAAACCTGTCCTGACTGAACCACTCCCTTTAGCAAATACAGGGGAATTGAGTTGCCTGGTCAATGGGGAGAAAGTGGTCATTCCCTACGGTGAAATCAAGTATCTGGAAAGTCTGGAAAACTACGTAAAGATCATCACCGCCCGAAAAACGCACGTAACCCGCCTGACAATGAAGGAAGCCGAGGAGCGGTTACCCAAACCGACCTTTGTACGCATCAGTCGGTCACACCTGATTAATGCTGCCCACCTCGAAACGCTCGAATCCGACAGCCTGACTATCGGCGGAAAAAGCCTGAAGATCGGGAAGGTTTACAAACGGTATGTGAGTGAGCAACTGACGGAGCTGGGAGTGTTGAAGTAGCGGGTATTGAAGCAGTACGGTGAGTTGTTTGTGACGCTTTGCTACACACCAACAACGGCGGTTAATACTTTTCAACGGCGGGGTGATCCAGTGCCTCATCCAGCTTTCCTGGTCATGTAAAGTGCTACAATTACTCGTTAATAAATCGAATTTAGTACCCTATTGACTCAAGGGCTTTGCCATTTTCTACGTACTTTCCTTCCTCCCTATCGTGGTCTTTCCTACTACTCAACCGTCGATTTTGAAATAAAATACTACTAGTTGCCACGCGGCTACGGAGTACCGCGTACTACTTCTTGAACGCGTTTATAAACGATCCTAACTGGCCGCTAGGATAAGCCGTAGTATGGTTCAATGGGTTTACATCTTATTCGCAATTTCCTATGAAAAAGTATCTCTGGGGTTTTCCCTTCTTTGCTCTGCTAGTAGGAGCGTTTCTGTTCAGTTGCCAGCAGGAGGACGTTTCTTCCTCAGCGGAGGAAACGGCTACCGATGCCGTCACCGCAACTGCAGCCCGCTACGCTGCCCAAATCGATTCAGTAACCTCGAAACACTGTAAAGGCAAATTAACAGCCATCGATTCGACGGCATTGCCCGCCACTATTCTGACCTACCTTTCGACCAACTACCCTAAAGCCGCCATCGCCTTTGCCGGAACGGACGCGAGTGGGAAATACGTCGTGGGTATTGTGGTGGACGGTCAGCCGAAAGGCCTGCTTTTTGACGCCAGTGGTGCCTTCACGAAACTGCTGGAACACTACGGCAAACGGGCCAAGTTAACGCCCGTAGCCACGGCTGACCTGCCTGCAACAATCACGACGTATGTCTCCATGAATTACGCGGCAGCGACCATCAAAAAAGCTGGCAAAAACGCGGATGGAACCTATTTCGTTGCGATCAGTACCAGCGAGACTATTAAGGTTCTGGTCTTTGACGCTTCGGGTAGTTTCAAGGAAGAACAGACGCCGCCGAAAGGAAAAGGGCATCGGGGGCGAAAGTAAGGGGTGAAGAAAAGTTATTGAAAAGAAGTACGTTCGTTCTCATAAGAAAGTACTTCAGTTACCATCAGAAAAAAATTCAAAACGGCTTTACATTTAACTAGCAACGAAAAAAGGTAATCGCAGCCAACTACGATTACCTTTTTGCTATTCAAGTGACTAAGATATCTTAGTACGTATATCGAATCGTTACCCCGTACATCCGCTGATCGCCTACGATTCCGGCGTATTGGCCGTAGCTGCCGGGAGCTGCCAGTAACATTTCGTAGTAGTTTTTATTGAAGATGTTGCGGGCCCAGGCGAAGAAGCTCAAGCCATTGGAGGCCCGGAAACCGGCCCGGCCGTTTGTCAATGAGTAGCCTTCAATGTTCAGGTACTGCGAAGGTGACGGACTGGATGAAAATTTCGAGCGATAGAACACATCCAGACCCAGGAAGTAATTGCCTTTCAGTCCCAGCAGGTTGCCATTGGTATGGGCTTCTCCCCCAACCGACCCCGACCACTTGGAAATACCCGGTAATTCACCGCCTGAAATATCCTTAAACGCCTGAGCTCCTCCGACTTCTTCCAGGGGCACGGGAGCGTTCGTAAACCGTACGTACTTGCCATCAGTATAGGCTACTGCCGCGTTAAAATTCAGGTTTGTAAAACGCAGGCTTCCGTCCAGCTCCACACCCTGTACCCGCACTTTTTCGGCATTGGCCAGATACCCCCGGTTTACACCCGGTTCCGGTGTTTGGACCTGCGTCTGGAAATCATCAATGTCCGAGCGATATAACGTCAGGTTCAGAATGGAGTTGGCCGAAGGTCGGGTTTTGATACCCAGTTCCTTATGAGCCACGTATTCGGGCTTCACATTCGCCAGGTCAATCAGGGTTACGCCGTTCGCCGTAGGCAATCCACCCACGTTTACGCCAATGGGCTTGTAACCAATGGAGTACGTAGCATAGGCGTTGATCTTATTCGTCGCTTTGTACTGAAGCGAGAGTTGTCCGGAGAAATTACCCTGATCATAATCCGTGTGGAAAGATTGATCGGTGTATACCAGTCGCTGCAACGCTAAAAGAGCCGCATCGGTCGTTTGCAGGCCACCGTAGGTCTTGCGGTCGTAGTCCACCACTTTCTTGTCGTAGTTATAACGTACACCGGGTAAGAAGTGTAGTTTTTCGGTAATGGCCCAATCTGCCTGAGCAAATACGGCCAAACTGGTACTACGGATGCGGTTATTGGTGCGAATACCGAAGTTATCGAACAAGCCCGGCGTTTTCCATAAAGCACTGGTGGTACTCTGAGCGAAACGCCACTGGGCTGAACCCGCCTCTTCCGTTTGTACCGGATCGGATTTTAAATCCTGCCAGAGTCCGAATACCCCAACGACGCCGCTGATTTTAGAAGAAATTTTACCCGAATACCGAACCTCCTGCGACCACTGATCGTGGACCGAGTTACCGGAAGAAATCGTGAATACGGGCAATCCAATGTAATCCCGGTCGTTCAGCGGCGTCCATTTCCAGTACCGCCACGCGGAAGTAGCCGTCAGCGTTCCGTTCCCAATCTTGATATCCGCATTCACTGATACGCCGCCCAGTTGGTTGTCGGCTTTGGAAGGCGTATCCAGATCCAGTTTTCGTTCGAAAGCACTCTGGTAAGGTAGCTTATAGCTCAGGTCGGCAATAATGGCGTCGAACTGCCGATACGCGGCCCGTTTAGTAGGTACCACACCCGCTACCGGCCAGCCGTATCCGTTCGGTTTCTGATTGGACACGTCGCCAATCAGGGTAATTTTTACGTTGTCGCTGGGGGTGTACAAAAACTGTCCCCGAACGCCAATGTTATTGATGTCGTTGATGGGCAATTGCGTATGCACATTGTAAAACAGCCCATCCCGTTGCGTACCCGTAAAGGAAACACGAGCGGCCAGTTTTTTACCCAGCGGTCCCGTTAGTGAACCTTTCGCCTGGATAAAGCCGTAATTACCGTAGCTTAATTCGAAGTTTGCTCCGGGCGTGAAGCTGGCGGCCCGGGTCGAAATGTTAAATGCTCCCGCCGTGGTGTTTTTGCCAAACAGCGTTCCCTGGGGACCGCGGAGTACTTCAATCCGGTCGATGTCGATGAAGTCCAGAGCTGTAGCGGCCGGACGAGCATAGTATACACCATCGACGTAGAACCCTACGCCGGGGTCAATACCGTCGTTGGTGAGTCCAAAGGTGGAGCCCAATCCTCGAATGTTCAGCGTGGTATTCCGGGCATTGGATACGTACAATTGCACGGTAGGCACCAGTTCTTTCAGTCGGTTGACGTTGAAGGCACCCGCGTCTTCAGCCCGGGAACCCTGAATGACGGAAATGGGGATGGGTACTTCCTGAGCCGACTCCTGACGGCGGCGGGAGGAAATAATCACGTCGTCGAGTTTGTTAGAGGCGGGTTCCAGGTTGATCGTCACCTGTTTATCGTTGACGACGACTTCTTTTTTGGCATACCCCACAAAGGATACGATGAGCGTGAAAGGCAGTTTTTGTCCGGTCCGGAGGTTGAACTGTCCGTTGGCGTCCGTACTGGATCCGTTGGTCGTTCCCTTGATAACGACGGTGGCCCCCACCAGCGGATCGCCGGAAGTCGCATCCAGTACAATTCCGGAAACGGTAGCATTAATAATGGGTTGATCCTGAGCTTTTCCTGAAAAAGCAGTCAGCAGCAAGCTGACCATAAGCATTATGGTAGTGGTTCTCATGTACAAGCGAAAGAAACGTCTTGGGAACAGATGTATGGTTTCCTACAAATGGGTTAAAATCACGGTAACTTCTAGAAGAAATCCGCTATCGAAAGTCAGGAAGCTTTCAACAATAAGGGACGACTCTTGGAATCATAGATGGCTTTTGAAAGTTGCGGTGGCAAAACTAATGAAATAAAAGATATAGTATATAGTTTTAGTAGACTTTATGAAGAAAATTGTATTTCCGAGATGTAACTTATACTAAAAAGCTCCTGGTGCAGGATCTAAACCCTGTACCAGGAGCTTTTGGTAATCCTTCACTAGTACCTGTACGTGCCAGTTTCCAACTGCCTTCCCCTAATTACTTTCCAATCACTACCTCATCAATATAGAACCGCGTGGGTGACGTAGGAATATCCGCATTCGGTAAAGGCGGGTCGTTGGTTTCGTTGGGCGTTTGTCGGTTAGGGAGATTACGGTAGGGTCCGGTCCGCAGAGATAAGCGTTCGATGGATTTAACCGCCTCGGCCAGCTGAGCTTTTTTCAGTACCGTTTTGCCGTTCACGTTCAGCGAATAATGACCCTCTGGCGTTGCTTTCGTCTGGACTTCCAGTTCGTACCAGCGACCTTTTTCGTAGGATTGTAATACTTTCTCGGTACTACCGTCCGTAGCTATAATCTGATTTTTTTCGTTGAAACGAATCCGTACGGGTCGGTTCCCAAATTTATCGGTTAAGTCGATCTCAAATAATCCTGTATTGGATGTATCGGAGTATACTTTCAG
>NZ_JBMDWJ010000152.1:0-17089 GCF_048595215.1 Siphonobacter sp. | reverse complement strand
CCCGAATACTCTGGATGAGGGCATAAATCCCGACGCGGTTGGCAATAAAGGCGGGTGTATCCTTGGCGAGAACGGTCGTTTTTCCCAAATACAAATCGCCGTAATGCATCAGGAAATCAATTACTTCCGGGTCCGTTTCGGGCGTGGGAATGATTTCCAGGAGTTTGAGATAGCGGGGTGGATTGAAAAAGTGCGTACCGCAGAAATTCTTCCGGAAGTCTTCACTCCGCCCTTCGGCCATGAGGTGAATGGGGATACCCGAGGTGTTTGAAGTAACCAGGGTACCGGGCTTACGCAAGGCATCTACTTTCTCGAAAATGCTCTTTTTGACATCCAGGCGTTCGACTACTACTTCAATCACCCAGTCATACTCTTTGATTTTGACGAAATCATCCTCGAAGTTTCCCAGCGTAATCCGGCTGGCAAAAGACTTGGTATAAAGCGGGGCCGGATTGGCTTTGAGTGTATTTTGGAACGCTTCACTAACCAGTCGGTTTCGAACGACTTTGGAATCGAGGGTAAGGCCTTTGGCTGCTTCAGCAGTAGTAATTTCTTTAGGTACGATGTCGAGCAGAAGCACCTGACAACCTACATTGGCAAAGTGGCAGGCAATACGGGAACCCATAATACCTGAACCCAGTACGGCAACTTTTTTTATGGAACGATTCATGGTCTGAGGTAAGTGATTAGGTTTTTAGCAGATGAATCAGCGTTTCTTCCGATTGATCCAGCGGAGTACGTCGCGTAATCGCCGCACGGTTGACTGCTGACCGAGGACGTGTTCCATATCCGAAAGTTCAATCTTGAGGGCTTCAATGGAAATGGTAATCTCGAAGACAGAAATCGCCAGAGCTCCCGCCTGTAAAAACAGGGCAATACCGAAAATCCAGCCCGCTGCTATCTGGTATTCGAGATAAATAAAAATCATACATAAAATACTCAGGAACAGGCTACTGACGCCCAGAAATTGCATATTCCGAATGAGTAAAACCCGGAACTGCAGCGAGCGAATCTGTTCGATGAGGATAATGTTATTCATGGACTTAGGATCCACGCGGTACTCGGCGTGTAAATCCCGAATGACTTTAGCCGTAGCGGTAAAACGATTCGTAAATCCGAGCAGCAGCAGCGATGCCGTTGAAAACAAAAGTGCTGGCGTGGATAAGGTTAATTCCATAAAACGGCTGAACGATCAGAATGAGTTAGAGTGTAGTATCGCCAAATACCTTGTTTTTGAGAGCTTCAGCCCGCATGCTGATATTTTCAGCGTCGACGACCCGCTGTATCTCCCGCATCACTTCAAAGAAAACCTGTAATTTCTCTTCGCCTACCCGCTGATGAATGGCTTCGTTGAACTCCAAAACCCCCTCGCGGGCAAAGTCCCGTTTTTTCTTTCCTTCTTCGGTCAGAAATACATTCACAACGCGTTTATCCTCGGCGTCGGTTTGACGGTAAATCCAGCCCTTCTCCTCGAGCGTCTTCAGCATACGCGTCAGCGAACGCGGTTCAAGGCCCAAGAGTGGAGCAATTTTGGTCGCCGGCGTACCGTTTTTGTCTACGTTGAGTAGCACATATCCCACGGCCATACTCATATCGACTTTAGCAGCACTGGAATTGTACATCCGGCTGATCGCGTACCAGGCAGTCTTGATGTGGAAGTCTACGGTTTTTTCAGCTTTCATAACGTGCTCCGGTTTTCTTCAAAGTTGAAAAAAAAGGAATTATTATGCAAGCATACGAAATTCCCTTTTGAGGTTTTTACGTATAAAATACGGCCCGTTTACGATTCTGTTTTCATCGCGGCTTCCATTTTGAGGCGGTCGAATTCTTTCTCGTTATTGGCAATCCACACGGTCGCCACGCCATTGCCGATGATATTGGTAATGGCCCGGGCTTCCGACATGAAGCGGTCAACGCCCAGCAACAGGGCCAGTCCTTCCACCGGAATTACCTTCACTGCCGTCAGCGTGGAGGCTAGCACGACAAAGCCACTTCCTGTAACGCCAGCGGCTCCTTTAGAAGTGACCATCAGAATACCAATGATGGTCAGAATCTGTTCCCAGCTCAGGTGTACATGAAAGACCTGAGCCAGAAAAATGGTCGCCATCGATAGATAAATCGTTGTACCGTCGAGGTTGAATGAGTAACCCGCCGGTACTACCAACCCTACGACGGGTTTGGAACAACCCATCCGTTCGAGTTTTTCCATGATGGAAGGCAGGGCTGCTTCGGAAGAAGACGTACCGAGTACGATGAGTAGTTCTTCTTTAATGTACTTGAGAAACTGCCAGATGCTGAGCTTGTAGGTACGCAGAATGAGGCCGAGTACGCCAAAGACGAAACAGGCCATCGTCAGGTACACCGTCAGCATCAGCTTACCCAAGGGCAAGAGGGTGTGAATTCCGTATTTGCTAATGGTATACGCCATCCCGCCAAAAGCCCCTATCGGAGCCAGCAGCATGACTTTGTGTAAACCCCAGAACACGTATTTGGAAACAAACGCCAGGGCTTTGACTACCCGTTCGCGACCCGAATAATTACTGAGCAGAGAGCCCAGTACTAAAGCCACGAGTAATACCTGCAAGGTTACATTGTCGCCGAAAAACTTCCACCAGCTAAAATCGGTGGCGGTATTGGTGTATTTGGAGATATCACCGCCCTTCACCTGATTGGTTACAACCCCGTCGCCGGGTCGTAAGATCTGAGCCAGGGCTACGCCGATAATGAGGGCGAAAGTGGTAACTACTTCGAAGTAAATCAGGGCTTTGGCTCCTACTTTACCCACTTTTTTCAAATCGCCCATGCTGATAATTCCCAGCGTAATGGTGATGAAAATAATAGGATTGATGAAGAGTTTGACGGTACTGATAAAAATGCCGCTCAGGAATTCACTCACGGTACTGCCGATGCTAAGTTCCTGGCCCATAAAATGGCCTTTCAATGGTTCATCCAAAATGGGGTAAAGGGCAATCTCGGGGGCAAAGTGGCCGAGTAAAATACCTAAGGTAATGGCGGTTAGGACCCAGAAGGTTAAGTTAGTAAAGAGGCGTTTCATGCTCAATAAATAAGGCTTAGGGCGAAAGATACCGAATAATTAGCCGTTAAAAGCCTTATAAAGCAAAAACCACAGCCCGAGAGCTGTGGTTTGAGATCAATGGTTCGAAAGATTCGATTACCACCAGGCTAATTCCAGACCCAGACCATATACGGTTAGGACTACGCCGGCTAACCATGCCAGGTAAGAGAGAATCCATAAGCCTGAGTTCCATACAACAGCGGCACCAATGATCGAAAGGATCAAGGCACCAGCCAGAAGGATCACCCCGATACGGAGATACTTATTCCACTCAGAAAAAGGCTTATTACCTTTCGCCTGAGCTTTTTCAGCTTTAACAATCTGTTTGTTTACTTTCTTAACTACAAGTTTTTCAACCGCAGTTAATTTCTTTCCAGCCTGAGCTACCACGTTCACATGACCTTGTTCATTTTTCTGAAACGAGATCTTGCTCATCAATTTCGCTGCTCTCTTGTTGACAACGACTGCCTTTTTCGTAGAAGCTACGGCTACCGGTGCTTCCGCTACAGGAGCTTTTTCTTCAGCTACGGCATCCATCAATGAAGGCTGAGCTACGACCGGTACCTGAGCAACCGGAGCGGGTAACTGGGCAGTTTGAGGAGCCTGAGCTACGTGCTCAACGGCAGGTGCAGTAGACTTTTGGAACGTCGTGTACTGGGTACGCTGACAAGAAGTAAGAGAAATTGCCATCAGACCGACGGCAGACGCAAGTAAATGAAACTTTTTCATCTGAGATAAATTTTTAGGTTGAACTCCATGGCATAATTAGAGATTTCTCCCTGTTTTTCCAATGGTGACCGCAAAATTATTAATTAAATGTATTTCTGTCAACCCCATCCCACCCACTTTGCGTCCGTTCAGGCCATAAAATCATAAAAAAAGCGGATTTCTGATCCAGAAACCCGCTTTTACAAGTAGTAGTATCACTAAAATTCAGTACTAACCCAATCAGACTTCCATGGCTAACTTAAATTCTGACGTCAGGTGGAATTTAATATCCGGGTTGTTTTGAATGTTCATCCGTAGCATCCACTCCGACTCCGCCAGGAACACCGGATGTTCGTCTTTATCGTAGCCAATCTGTGGACCTTTCAGTCGAATATACTCCTGCAACTTCAATGGATCATCGCTCGTAATCCAGCAGGCTTTTGAGATCGGCATGTTATCGAAGCGACACTTGGCTCCGTATTCGTGCTCCAGACGGTACTGGATAACCTCAAACTGTAGTTCTCCTACGGTTCCTACGACCTTCCGGTTACCGGGCTGAATCAGGAATAACTGAGCTACCCCTTCATCGGTCAGCTGTTGAATACCTTTTTCGAGTTGCTTGGATTTCAGCGGGTCCAGGTTGATGAGCTCCTTGAAAATTTCCGGTGAAAAGCTCGGAATGCCCTGGAAGAAGAAATCCTCTCCTTCGGTGAGCGTATCCCCAATCTTAAAGTTTCCGGTATCGTACAAACCTACCACATCCCCCGGAAAGGCTTCATCAATGACGTCTTTCGACTGGGCCATGAAGTTGTAGGGGTTCGAAAACCGTACGCCTTTATCCAACCTCACATGATGGTAAAATTTATTCCGTTCGAAAATACCCGAGCATACGCGAAGAAACGCAATCCGGTCGCGGTGTTTGGGATCGAGGTTGGCGTGAATTTTAAAGACGAATCCGCTGAATTTTTTCTCGGTGGGTTCGATGATCCGTACGTCGGTCTGGCGTTCCTGCGTAGCCGGAGCAATTTCGCAGAACGTATCCAGCAATTCCTGTACCCCGAAGTTATTGACCGCCGATCCGAAGAATACGGGAGCTACTTCAGCCCGCAGGTACGCATCGCGGTCGAAGGTATCGTATACGCCTTCGATGAGTTCCACGTCTTCCCGCAGTTGATTGGCATCCCGCTCGCCTACCTGCTCGTCGAGCTGGGGCGAACTCAGATCATCAATCGCTACAATATCCCGCTCGATCCGGGTCTTGTTCACGCTAAATAAGTTCAGCGATTTATCGTACAAATTGTACACCCCTTTAAAATTCTGACCAATGTTAATCGGCCAGGTCAGTGGGCGTACTTTAATCAACAGTTTCTGTTCCAGTTCGTCGAGCAAGTCGAAGGGGTTCTGCCCTTCCCGGTCCATTTTATTGACGAAAATGATCACGGGTGTGTTCCGCATGCGGCAGACTTCCATCAACCGTTCGGTTTGCTCCTCAACGCCCTTTACGCAGTCAATCACCAGAATTACCGAGTCTACTGCCGTTAGGGTACGGTAGGTATCTTCAGCAAAGTCTTTGTGACCCGGCGTATCAAGAATATTAATTTTCAGATCATCATATTCAAACGTCATTACCGACGTAGCCACCGAAATTCCCCGCTGCTTTTCAATTTCCATGAAGTCGGAGGTGGCTGTTTTCTTAATTTTATTGGACTTCACCGCCCCTGCCGTCTGGATAGCTCCTCCGAACAGCAACAGCTTTTCGGTCAGAGTCGTTTTCCCGGCATCGGGGTGAGAGATGATACCAAACGTACGGCGTTTGGCAATTTCTTGTTCGATGGTGCTCATAATCAAAATATCGACTCCGCAGGAAAGGAAATCAGAACGACTTTTCTTTCCTGCGGGGTACGCTTCCCTGGTTTTGGAAACGGAAAACGGCTCTTACTGAGCCGTTCTACAAAATTAGCCATTTTCCCGCGTTTATTCGTGGTTCTGCCGCTTTCCCCGTGATTTTATCCAACGGCTGCCCTCTTTTTTCTATAAATATCGTAGGTTTGAATACATTGCTATCTACTTCCTCAATGACTAAACTACTTTATCTGGTTCGCCACGCCGAAGCCGAACAGCCTGCAGGTACGTCTTACGATTATCAGCGTTCGTTGACGCCCCAGGGTCTGATTGATGCCGCTCGTATGGGCCGCCTACTGAACGAAAAACCTATTCAACTCGACGTTCTCGTGAGTAGTCCATCGGAGCGTACGCGAATGACCGCTCAGGTACTGGCCGAACAGTTGGGCTTTGATTTTGAAAAAACGCAGTACATCGAAGATTTATACGAAGGAGCTCCACGCTATTATTTGGCGGCCATCAATGCCATTCCGAAAACGGTTCACTCGGCCATGATTGTCGGACATAACCCCAGCGTGACGTATTTGTCGGAGTACCTCTGTCATGAAATTCTGGGTACGGTTCCCCCCTGTGGCATTATTGCTATTGCTTTCGAGCAACTTAGCTGGGCCGAAGTTTCCAGTCGTACGGGTCGCTTGATGTTTTACGATTCGCCGGAGAAATTGGCGGGATTTGATATTCCGTAAAGGTATAAAAGCACCGGGTCTGACCTGATTGGACAGACCCGGTTGTTTCGGTTAAGGGACTATTCATTTCTTGTCTGGCCTAAATCTATACGTTTCTTTGCGAAAAAGCGTCAAGGCCTTTAAAATATTTGTTAACTTTTCTTACCGAAAAAGCACATTTTTTAATTCCACAAACTGCGTTCTGGCATTTGTCGTACCTTTGCCGGGCTATGAGTCGTCAGAAAAAAATATTCTTCCTTGGCTTTCTGGTTTTCACCCTGATTGTCATTCTGCTTACCATCGACATGGCCCTCCGGACCACCGCTCCCTGGAATCGTAAGAAAGGGATCGACCGGGTACTACCCATTACGCCGGATAGTACGAAGTCGTAAATTACTTCAGGGTACTCCTGCGTTGTTGGTGTTTAGCATAGCGTCACCAATCATCCATTTGCTGGTATCTCGCCGTTGTTGGTGTTTAGCGTAGCGTCACCAACAACCTGTTTGCAGGTATCTTTCCCATTGGTTCACCGTCATCACCAACAATCGCAGCCGCATTCTATACCCCCTACAAACAAAAACGGAGCTAACCATACGTCAGCCCCGTTTCGCTCAGGTAAATTGTATAAATTTTACCAGATTTTTGCCCGAATGTCATCCGGACGGTACATTTTATCGCCGGGTTTCACACCGAAGGCTTCGTAGAAGGGTTCGAAGTTCGACAGCGGACCGTTCGTACGGAATTCGCCAGGTGAGTGCGGATCCGTATTTACGCGAAGACGCAGGGCTTCATCGCGGGTTTTCGTACGCCAGATCTGGGCAAAAGCCAGGAAGAAACGCTGATCGGGCGTGAAACCGTCAATTTTCTCGTTGGACTTGCCTTGTTTCGTATACGTTTTGAAAGCCGCGTACGATACCGACAACCCACCCAAATCAGCCAGGTTTTCACCCAGCGTCAACTGACCTTTTACGTGCAGGTTGTCGAGTACGGTATAGCCATCAAACTGATCGATTACCAGTTGTGCTCGTTGCTTGAACTGGTCGGCATCTTCTTTCTTCCACCAGTTTTTCAGCATACCCATGTAGTTGTACTGACGACCCTGATCGTCGAAACCGTGCGTCATTTCGTGACCGATGACGGCTCCGATGGCTCCGTAGTTAAAGGCATCATCCGCATTGGGGTCGAAGAAGGGCCATTGCAGAATACCCGCCGGGAAGGCGATTTCGTTGCGTACAGGGCTGTAGTAAGCATTTACCGTCGGAGGCGTCATACCCCATTCCGTTTTATCAACGGGTTTACCCAGCCGATTAATCATCTCTTCGTACCGCCACTTGCTCAAAGCTTTCAGGTTGCCGAAGTAATCATCGCGTTTCACCACTACACCGTCGTAGTTTTTCCACTTCGTCGGGTACCCGATTTTCGGTGTGAAGGAATGTAACTTCTTCAGGGCTTCCTGCTTGGTTTCTTCCGTCATCCACTCTAGCCCTTTGATGCGGGTTTCGAATACCTTCTGCAAGTTCGCTACCAGCTCGTCCATGCGTTTTTTGGATTCGGGCTTGAAGTATTTAGCGACGTATAGTTGTCCCAGTAAGTCACCCAGCATCCCGTCGGTCTGGCTCGACAGACGTTTCCAGCGGTCCTGCTGTACTTTTTGTCCATTCAGCGTTTTACCTACGTATTCGAAATTGGCGTTTACGAAGGGGCTGCTCAGGTTCGCCGAGGCTCCGCTAATGACCGAAAACTTCATCTTCGCCTTCAGCGTTTCGATGTTTTCGTTGGGAAGCATGGTGTTCAGATATTCGTAGTATTTGGGTTGACCGACAATAACCGTGTCGGTTTTCATCCGCAGGGTCGTCAGTAGTGCGTTCAGATCCAAGTTCGGAACTTTCGCGGCGAAATCCTTCGTAGCAAATTTGTTGTACTGAGCGATGGGATTCCGCATTTCGATCCGACCCAGGTGCGAAGCGGCGATTTTCGTTTCCAGAGCCAGTATATCTTCGGCCAGCTTCTGAGCCTTAGCAGCTTCCGTACCCGTCAGCGTGAAGAGCGTGCTGATGTATTTTTTGTAAGCTTCGCGGACTTTCTGAGTCGCGGCGTCGTCCTTCGTATAGTAATCTTTTTCGGGAAGCCCGGTACCCGTTTGCCGCATACTGACAATGTACGCATCGGGGTTTTTCGCATCCGCTCCTACGCCAATGCCCAGGAACGTTCCGCCCCCTTCCAGCGGGTGAGCCGCCGAGTACGCCAGCAGTGATTTGTAATCCTTGATCCGGTCAATCTCGGTCAAAATGGGCTTGATAGGCTCGTAACCGCGTTTTTCGATGGCTACGGTATCCATGCCGGACGCGTAAAAATCGCCGACGCGTTGCTCGATACTGCCTTTCTTGGCCTTGCTTTTCGCCGCCGCTTCCAGAATATCGTGAATGTGACGGTTGTTTTCATCCCGCAGGATATTGAACGAACCCCAACCCGTCTCCGAAGCTGGAATTTCCGTATTCTTCAGCCAGGCACCATTCGCGTACAGGAAGAAATCTTCGCGGGGACTCACTGACAAGTCCATGCCTGACAAGTCCAGTCCTTTTCGTTTGGGATCGTCACTGGGTTTGCCTATGAAAGCGGCTGTACTTAAAGCCACCAGCCCTAGTACCAGAGCGTTGTATCTTTTCATATGTGTTGATAAAATGTGGTAATCAAATTTTCAAATTTCGCACATTTTCAGGGATTAACAGGGCTTTTGCGACTATTCGGAGAATTTTATCTACCTGAACTTTCCTTTCGGTTTCCTGCTTTATGGGGATTATGCGTTCTGTTGTTACTAGCAACGAACCAGTGAAAATTCCATCAGTCCGGGTTTATTTTCAATGGATGTAGCGAGCAATTAATCCGTATCTTTGAAACACTTCTGCGAGCAAACCCCTATTTACCATTTCATCATGGCACAAACGAAACTGACCGTCAACGGCAAAGCCTATACGATTGACGTAGATCCTGAAATGCCCCTGCTCTGGGCCATCCGGGATGTAGTGGGTCTGAAAGGCACCAAATTTGGTTGCGGTATGGCTCAGTGCGGAGCCTGTACGGTTCACCTCAACGGCTCACCCATCCGTTCCTGCTCCACACCGGTATCGGTCGTGAAAGGACAGAAAATCACGACCATCGAAGGCATCGGTACACCCGACCATCTGCACGCCGTCCAACAAGCCTGGATCGATGAGCAGGTGACGCAGTGCGGCTACTGCCAGTCGGGGCAAATCATGAGTGCAGTAGCCCTGCTGAAAGAAAAATCCAAGCCGACTGACGAAGACATTGACCTGTACATGCAGGGAAACATTTGCCGCTGCGGAACCTACCAGCGGGTTCGGAAAGCGATTCACCGGGCGGCGGATTCCATTCAGGAAGCCAAGCCCGCCGCTGCGAAAAAGACGGCAAGTCTGGATCGTTAATGTTCCTTTTTCCCCGGTTTGGTTTTACTCTTTACGCCTCAGGCAATGAAAACATCCAACATCAATCGCCGGAATTTCCTCAAAACGAGTGGCTCCGCCGGAGCTTTGCTCGCCCTGGGTTTTTCGATTCCGGCTCAGTCGGAAGACGTCGTTCTTCATAAAATTCCCCAGACTACACTCGGTCTGGAATTCAGTCCTTATATCCTCATTGATGATACGGGGAAAATTACCTTACTCAACCCCCGTCCTGACATGGGGCAGGGTACGTACCAGTCGCTGCCCGCTTTGATTGCGGAAGAACTGGAAGTATCGCTTGATCAGATTCACATTAGTCAGACCAACGGTCAGGGCAAATACGGCTCCCAGCTTTCGGGCGGTAGTTCTTCCGTTCGTACCCGCTGGATGCCCCTGCGGAAAGCCGGTGCGGCGGTGAAAGAAATGCTCGTACAGGCCGCAGCCAATAAATGGCAGGTACCCGTCAGCGAGTGTTACGCCCAGGAGGCAAAGGTTTACCACAAGCCTTCGGGCAAGTCTTTTACCTACGCTGAACTCGTGGGAGACGCTTCTCAACTGCCCGTACCGAAAGATCCCAAGCTCAAAGATCCCAAGGATTTCAAGTTACTCGGCAAGAACATTCCCAAGCCTGACGTACCGCTGAAGGTAACGGGTCAGGCACAGTTTGGCATCGACGTAGAGGTACCCGGTATGTTGTACGCCAGCATCGAACGCTGTCCGGCCATTCATGGCAAAGTGGCTTCATTTGATACCACGGCGACGATGAAAGTACCGGGCGTCAAGAAAGTACTGAAAGCCGAACGAGCGATGCCCCATACCACCGTCGAAACCGTAGCCGTACTGGCCACGAACTACTGGGCGGCGGTACAGGGACGAAAAAAACTGAAAGTAAAGTGGGCTCCGGTAAACGAAGCGGCGTTATCGACGGAAAAGTTCTCGGCTCAAATGCACGAGCTGGCCAAGAAAGACGGCAGCGATTTCGCAGGCAATACGGGCGATTTTGCCAAAGCCTACGGCGAAGCATCCAAAAAGGTTCAGGCTACGTATGAGACACCCTTTGCCGCTCACGCCGCGATGGAACCCGTCAACGCAACGGCTTGGTTTAAGGGCGATTCGGTGGAAATCTGGGCTCCCGTACAGGGGCCCGACGGTACCATTGGCGAGGTGGCTCAGTACCTGGGTCTTAAACCCGAACAGGTGAAAGTCAACGTGACGTTTCTAGGGGGAGCTTTTGGCCGGAAAGCGTACCTGGACTTTGTGAAAGAAGCCGTATTTTTATCCAAACAGGTCAACGCTCCCGTAAAGCTCATCTGGACGCGGGAAGATGATATGAGTCAGGGTCCGTACCGTCCCGCCATGCTGAGTGTACTCGAAGGTGGTATTGACGAGAAAGGCAACGTGACGGCTTTTCACCATAAAATCATTGCGGAATCGATTCAGAAGCAGGTGTTCAAAGCCGACCTGAAGGGCAAGGCCGACGGCTGGGCCGAAGAAGGCATTGGCCCGAAGGACAGTCCGCTTCAAATTCCGAACATTCGCCGTAGCTACCACAATGCGAGTACCGACCTGCCCATCCTCTGGTGGCGTTCGGTGTATGCCTCAACGAACGTATTTGGGCACGAATCCTTCGTGGACGAGCTGGCTCACGCGGCGGGCAAAGATCCGCTGGATCTGCGACTGGAGTTACTGAAAGATTCCCCCCGTTTTGTGAAAGTACTGGAAACGGCGGCGGAAAAATCCGGTTATCGCGAAAAGCTACCCGCCGGGAAAGCTCGCGGACTGGCCATCGCCCGTTCGTTCAGTACCATCTGTGCTCACGTGTTTACGGTAGCCAAAACGGCGGATGGCGTGAAGATCGAAAAAGTAGTATCGGTGATTGACTGCGGGATGACGGTAAACCCCGATAACATCAAAGCTCAGACTGAAAGTAACATCATCTACGGTCTGACGGCAGCGATCAAAAGCCCGATCACGTTTGCCAATGGAGCCGTGGAACAAACGAACTTCCATAATTATCCGGTGCTACGCATCAACGAAACGCCGATCATGGAAGTCCACATCATCGACAATCAGGAAGCTCCCGGCGGCGTGGGCGAACCGGGTTTACCGCCCGTCGCTCCAGCCCTGGCCAACGCCCTGTTTAATCTGACGGGGAAACGGCAACGGAAGTATCCGCTGGAATTGGTGTAATCATGTAATTGAAAAAACGGGTCTTAGGGCCCGTTTTTTTGACATTTTAAAGAATAAGTAAACTGCTTCGACGTAATCTAACACCAATAAAATCCTAACTATCTAATGCGATACGGTTAATTAGTTTATTTAATGTACTTCGCTCCCTTTTTGATTTAGTTAAGGTAATAGCCTTCCTGTAATGCTTGACCGCTAGAGAAACGTAATTTTCCGTATACAGGTATCCTAGTAATAGATGGTAATAACTATTTTCTAAAAAATTTAATTTTTCAGCTTCACGAATAGCTCTCTTATTTCCATAGACTTTAGACAAAGCAAATATTCTATTCAAAGCTATTACCGGCGAGTATTTTAATACTACAAGTCGATTATATAATTGCAGAATCGGTTCCCATTTAGGAGTTTCTATTGAGGTACTGTGCCAATAAGAAATAGCAGCTTCTAGATGATATGTTGAGACTTCATCCCCTGTACAAGCACTTGCCAAATAGTATTGACCTCTTTCAATTAATGACAGATCCCACAGGTTTCTATCCTGTTCTTCGAATAGAATAGTTTCCCCGCAGTTATCGGTCCTTGCATCGAGCCTTGAGCTTTGAAAGTACATCAATGCAAGCAACGCTCTAGCATTTTTCGTACTGGTAGATGGGTTATCAACTAATGTCAATACTAGCCTGATCGCTTCAGCACATAGTTTCTTGCGTATAAGCTGATCACTAGTTTTAGAATAGTAACCCTCGTTAAATAAAATATATAATGTCTTAAGTACGCAATCTATCCGACAATTAATTTCTGCTTCAGTTAGTGGCTTAATTTTAAATTGACTATTCCTTAAATTATTCTTTGCTCTAAATAAACGCTTTTTTATTGTTTCCGTTTTACTAAGAAAAGCAGTTGCAATTTCTTCTACGCTAAAACCACATATAATTTGAAGGGCTAAAGCTATTTGATTCTCTTGAGAGTTTACAGAATCACAAAGGGTAAAAATCATTTGTAATTCGCTGTCTTCTAGTAGTTGAGGATCGATTTCCAGAATTGGGTCTATTATTATTTCTTCCTGCTGATTTTTATCTAGTATTAATTTTTCAAAAATTACAAGCCGTTTTACATAATCTTTTGATTTATTGATTGCTACGGTATAAAGCCAGGCAGTAGGGTTATCCGGCACTCCAGTAATTGCCCAGTATTCAGAAGCTTTTAGAAAAGTATCACTAACAATATCTTCCGCTATCTCAACAGATCGGATACTAAAATGACGGCATACAGTTGCCGTCATTTTAGTATATTCCTGATGGAATAAAAGCGTTAAAAGATCCGATTGTAAGGTTAAGTCGTTCAATACTAGTCACGTTTTAGAACTTCTCTTACTTCGACACTACCCCCAATACTAAAGATAGGGTTCCTTTTTGCTATTTCTACTGCTTCATTTATGTCTTCGGCCCGAATGACTACATAACCGCTAATAAATTCCTTAATTTCTGTATAAGGTCCATCGGTTACCAGATTGTCTGGTCGCACTGTTTTAGCACTTCCTGGTAGTGGCAATAGCGTATTTCCTTTATCTACAAGCTTGTTTTGTGACGCAATGTTGTCAAGCCAATTCAGTCTCTCCTGCATTTGTTCAGGTGACGGTTTGAAGTCAGCGATGTCTTTGAGTCTGAAGATTAAAGCAAATTCTTTCATGGTGAGAAAAGTTATTGTTCTACTCTATGACGATCAGCCTGATCGATTAGGGACAATCTATAGTCTAAAAATAACAAATTGCTTCCTACTCGTTTGTGCTCTTGGCAGTAATACCCTGCCGTTCTTGGTGATGCTATACTAAACACCAAGAACGGCGGAAGGAATTCTTCATAGGACCCAATAGAACATAGAAATGCTATTTTTTTCCATAGGAAATTACATAATGAAAACGATTAAAATCAATAGTTATTGGATTAGAACGCTGCCACTTATCGAAACCGTCATAGTCTAGCTTTATATAACTAGGAACAATTAAAACTTCATGGTATTTACTCATAATAAACTCGGCCATAAATCCTGAATTCACAATTAATTCTATCTGCTCCAAATATGTTTTAGAAACCTCGCCTACGTGCATATTTGGATGTTTCTTCCTGAATTCCAGCAATTCTTTCATAGCTTGGATATGCATTTCCAAATACTGATCCGGAAAACCGGAAGATTTCTCCAGTTCTGCTATGTTTTCATTAGCCCATTGCAATTTTTTAAAAGCACTTCCGGTAATAGACCCTAATAATAGTTCGTCCGCAAACGAAGCCTCAGCAACATAAACATTAGGCTTTGTCAGCAAGGGCTTTAAACTGGTTAGTCTAGAGGGTTTATACGTATTTACTAGGTGATCGCTGAGTTTGGCAACCTGATCTGCATCCAGCTCATCAGAGGTAATCCTTATCTTCAAAAACCAGGTACCACATTCATATACGGTTAATAAATGCTGTTTATTTGACTCATCCAGGCAAACAGCCTTGATTCCGCTGCAGATGTAGTTATCAACGTATTTTACTGGCGATTGGTATACTTTTGAACCGGGTTTAAATATTTCATTTCTTGAGCTTATGTATTCATTTCTTAATCTACCCTCTGAACCTTCATCTCCAGCGGGATATATATGAATAGAGGCCACTGTATATTTATCTGCCATTTGATGTTCATACACAACACCAATATTTGTATTTGCTTTATTAAAAGAATAAACCTCCGTTCTTGTTAAATTATCGAACTGGACCGGAAATATGGATTGGGTTGCTAGATGAACATACTCTCCTTTGGCTTTTAGTTGTTTAGGTTCTCTTCTATCTTGGCTAGGGCCTATGAGACTACTAAATAACATTAAACCTAACAAAAAATAGAAAAGAAAACCTTTCATAGTATGGGGTCTACTTCATGCAAGTAGCTTGCATTATGATTTTTAAAATTCGATTCCTATTTAATCAAGACCTAGCATTTACTTGCTTAATCAGTTATAAAATTAAGTAATGTTAGACGTCTTTTACAATGATAATTATTTTGTAATTAAATTATATGTATTTTTCAAATCCTTGAGCCAATGAGTTAGTACTTACTAACTAAGCTAGATCAGCTTCATTATTGGTAACTAGTTATTACATACGTTTATTAATTTCGATGCCCTTGTTCATAACATTCGCTACAAACCTAGTAATCAGTATCAGTAGGCTTCGTAAACTCCATTTTTCTATCCTGCGACAAAAGTCTTTATTAAGCTAAGCCCGTTGCTTTCTGCTTAGTAATGCACCAATACCTTACCAACCCCAATATCGAAATACAATCTATTCATAATCAATAGATTACTTCAAAATTATTTAATAATCTATAAATTCTATAGATTTTATTTGTTTCGTATTTTTTCTTACACGTATCTTTGCAACGTCTTCAATTACTACGGGTAGTTGGGGCTTATACAGAAAGGAGGAGAGACAGGCTCTGCGAATCCTTAGCAACTTTCCGACATGGAATCAGTGCTAACCTGCCTAACACATTAGGAACTATAAACCCAATACCGCATGGCACTCTCCCCGACTCGAAATCGACCGGCCTGCTTCATTCTTAGAAGCTAAGCATTGTTTCTCGTTTGGCACGAACGTGAGATTTCCGTCACGTCTGGTCGCTCCTGGATTCACCACGGGTTTGACCATTTCATCTGATCATTCACCTTCATCAGCTCTTGCATCGCATGTCTATTTATTTCGATAACTCCGCTACTACGTCTCTATCTCCAGCCGTTCTGGAAACGATTTTACCCTATTTCACGCAACATTTCGGAAATCCGTCTTCCAATCACCGGGCGGGGCGGGAAGCGAAACGCGTGATTCAGTCCAGTCGTCGTCAAATCGCTGATTTACTAGCCCTTTCTCCCGAAGAAATCATCTTCACTTCCGGGGGTACCGAAGCCGATAATTTTGCCCTCAAGAGCAGCATTCAGCAATATGGGATTCGTCACGTCCTGACCTCAAAAATTGAACATAAAGCCGTCTTGCTACCGCTACGGCAGTTAGAGCAGGCGGGTCAGATTCAGCTTGATTACGTTGCACTCGACGAGCAGGGACGGGTTTCAATTCCCGACCTGACCCGCTGGCTGGAAAAGCACCCCAAAGGACTCGTCAGCCTCATGCACGCCAATAACGAACTCGGTAACTTACTGAACCTGGAAGAAGTGGGTGCCTTAACCCAGCACTACGGTGCCTACTTTCATACCGACACCGTTCAGAGCCTGGGCAAAGTCCATGTAGCCCTGGACGCCGTTGATTTCGCCACGGCTTCGGCCCACAAATTTCGCGGTCCGAAAGGCGTTGGATTTCTGATCGCCCGTCGGGGGCATCGGCTACCGGCCTTGCTCAGCGGCGGCGGACAGGAAGGCGGCCAACGCGGGGGTACTGAAAACGTGCCGGGCATTGTGGGCCTGACCAAAGCATTGGAGCTGGCCATCACCCAGCAACAGCAGAACATCGCTAACCTGGATTCGCTGAAACGTCATTTTATTGGTGGTTTACGCGAACAGATTCCTGGTATTGCGTTCAATGGTCGATGTCAAAGCATCGACGAGACCTTACCCGGACTGATTAATGTCGCCTTCCCCATTCTGGATGCTCCCTGCTCGCTGGTCGAAGCCCTGGATGCTCGCGGAATTGCCGTTTCTGGCGGCAGTGCCTGCTCCAACCTAGCGGGCGGCTCCCACGTACTTCAGGCAATCCCCTCCAGCTTCGGAAAAGAAAACGTACGGTTTTCCTTCGGATCGGAAAATACTCGGCAGGAAATCGATACTGCGTTAACCATTCTTACGGAATTGTATCAAGTGGAGGAAGTTAGTTTAGTGGCTTAACCCTTCTCACTAGTCAGAAGATCTCTTTTTAGATCTTACTCTTATCGAATTTTTTAGTACTCCAATAAATGATTAGAAGGTGTATTTAGCTAAATACACCTTCTAATCTATTCGTCTCTCAACCCGTTAACAAAGCAACGGCTACGTTCTGTATAGATGAACTTTCGTAATCTATAAAATGAATATTTTTTATAGTGCTATTTTTATTTATTCCTGCTTTATCTTTCCT
>NZ_JBMDWJ010000151.1:0-6936 GCF_048595215.1 Siphonobacter sp. | reverse complement strand
CGCCGAACCTGCGTTACCTGTACAACCAACCACTCTAAAAAACCTGTTTAGTAAACGATTCAATTCAGTACGAATCACTGAAGCATACAAAATTACATCGAAATGATCGAAACGCCTGATCTTCCCACCCGACGATTTTCTCCCTTTGCGAGTTTGCTAATCCTTTTCGGCCTGATGGTCGTTTTAGGCAGTATCGCCCAGATAGCGATTGTTTATCCCCTGGTCAAATTCCTGACGGGGGCAGACTTTGCTGCCGGGGCTGCCGATTTTATCGCTCATCCGCAGGATTATCCCCACAGCTGGCTGGCCACGATGCTGATGCAGGCCATCACGTCCGTGTTCAGTTTTATCCTTACGGCGTATCTGTTCTGGTACCTGACTGAAAAACGCAACATCGTTTTTATGGAAAAAGGTTCGACCGATCCGCTGATCTGGGCGTTGATCCTAGTACTCGTCATTGGGTACATTCCTTTGAATAGTCTGATTTTTGAATGGAATCAGCTTTTACCCTTGCCGCAGTGGATGGTAGATAGCGAAAAACAACTGGAAACCCTGACAAAATTCCTGACGCAGTTTCCTAGCTTCGGCCATTTTATGCTCGGTTTACTGGTCATTGGCTTGATTCCAGCCTTGGGAGAAGAGTTACTGTTTCGGGCCACGCTGCAACGGTTGTTCGAACGCTGGTGGGGGAGTCCACACGTGGCAGTATGGTTGTCGGCGGCTATTTTTAGTGCCTATCACGTACAGTTTATGGGCTTTTTCCCCCGCATGATTCTGGGAGCCTTATTTGGCTACCTGTACGTCTGGACGCGAAACCTCTGGGTACCCATTTTCGCCCACTTTGTCAATAATGGTTTTGTCGTCGTGATGATTTACCTGCGGCATCGGCAGATCACTGAGCTCGACGTAGAAAGCAACGAAGCCATGCCTTTGCCCTACGCACTAGTGTCGGCTGTACTGACGATCGGGCTACTGCGGCTGATCTACCAACGGAGTCAGGGGACAATACCTCAGTCGTAATTTATTCAAACAAATTGCGTTCAAAACCGGGAAGCCCTGAAAGCTGTAGTATTTTTGCCAGAATAGAAACACAACAGTCGCCGTCAACAAGAGGAGCGTTGACAGGTTTCTGCGTAACCCTAACCAAAACAACTTTCAAAAATCAGCGTTAACAACCGTTATAAACCAACGAATCGTGGAAGGCTGGGTTAAGATATACGAGTCCTATATGCCCTGGCGAGTGGAACTCGTCAAAGGTTGGCTATTGGATGAATACGAAATTGAGGGGGTCGTACTGAGCAAACAGGATCGCTCGTATCTGTTTGGACACTGCGAATTGCACGTTCCGGTTAAAGACGCGGCTTTTGCCGAATTTATCATTCAACATGAGGAAAAGAATACAGACCAGGCTGAGTAGTTATTCAAATTTAGGACAACGGGTCATTGCAGCCGTCATTGGAGCGGCTTTGATGATTTTTTGTCTGTACTGGAGCGAGTGGACCTATCTGGTTTTGTTTGCAACCATCGGCGGTTTGAGTCAGCTGGAATTTTACCGACTCGTTGGCCTTGATGACATTACCCCGCTCAAGTACTACGGAACCGGGGTGGGGGTATTCATGAATATCCTGACGTTTCTCATTGAAAAACATTACCTGGATTTTGAGCTGTACTTCCTGCTTTCTCCGCTCTTTACGCTCATCTTTTTCATCAAGCTGTACAAGAAAAACGAGGCAAAGCCCTTTACCAACATTGCCTATACCTTTCTGGGTATCATCTACGTAGCTCTGCCTTTTGCTTTGATTACCGTGATTGCTCTGCTAGGGGGGGTGTACAGTTATGAGCGGGTACTGGGGTGTCTGTTTTTACTCTGGGCCAGTGATTCAGGAGCGTATTTCGCCGGGACCAAATTCGGCCGTACCAAGCTTTTCGAACGCGTATCACCCAAAAAATCCTGGGAGGGTAGTCTGGGAGGAGCGATTACGGCCATGCTGGTCGCGTTCATCCTTTCACAAACCTATACCGACCTCAACCCCTGGCAGTGGTACTGGATTGCGGGTGTAATCGTGGTGGCGGGTACTTACGGTGATCTGGTCGAATCCCTGTTTAAGCGAAGCATTCAGATTAAAGATTCGGGTTCGGTCATTCCCGGCCACGGGGGCTTTCTGGATCGGTTCGACGGTTTATTACTGTCCGCCCCGTTTATTGTAACGTTTTTGAAAGTGTTTGAATAGGGAGAATACGGGTAAACTAACGTGTTCTTCTAAGTCCATTCTTGGCCAAATCCAAACGGAGTAACTGATGCAGATGTCCAAACCTGTATCAGTTACTCCGTTTTAAATCGAACACGCCAAGCCCGAAGGATTCCATAGAATTAGCCCCGTAGGCAATGCGGAGTATAGGATATGGGCAATAGGACCGTGTAAGTTTGCACCAGCAGATCAATAACGCTATGCACTGGCCGGAAACCTTACTTCAACCCTGTAGTTCAGCATATCTACAACAACTGGTAGAATATATCGGGCAGAACCCAGTCCGTTTTGCCGAGCTCTTTACGCACTTTCACAGCTCCGAATACCGCGTTACTCAGCGGGCCAGCCGCGTAGTCGATGCAGTGGTTGAACGACATCCGGCCTTACTGATTCCTCATTTGGAAACCTTCTTTCAGGTGCTATCCCGTACCGACGTACACCCGGCGGTTCGCCGAAATTCGGTTCGGATGTTACAGTTTATTGCCATTCCCGAAGCGTACCACGGGATCGTTGTAGTTTGTTGTTTTGAATGCTTGAATAACCCTACAGAACCCGCTGCCATTAAAGCTTTTTCACTAACGGTATTACACCGAATGGGGCAGCAATATTCGGAATTGACAACCGAACTACAGACAATTATTGAGGACCGTTTGCCGTACGAAAGTCCCGCTTTCCGTTCCCGAGCCGTAAAAATTCTCCGTCAGCTGAAAACACCTGGGCCTGCTTCGAGTTCTTGAAGAAAGCACCCTGCCATGTACATTACTCTTTGCGTCATGACTTACCCGCCGAAGCATCGCTGGTGGGCCATTCAGCAGATGGGACTCATGCCCCGCAAATTACGGCAATTGCCCGAACTCACATTCTTCAAGTGGATGGGTACCGGACAGGGGAAAGTCTTCAGTCTCAAACCCGACTTTTCGCGGTACGCCTTTCTGGCCGTCTGGCCATCCGAAAGCCAGGCCAAGGACTTTTTTTCTACTGCTGCTGCTTGGCAGGAGGTACAGCAGCGGGCGTCCACCGTTCGCACGTTCGCTCTAGAAACCATTCGGAGTCACGGAGCCTGGAATGGTTCGAACCCTTTTCAGACGGATAGTCCCGCCGAGGAAGGGACCGGACCGATTGCAGTGATCACCCGGGCCACGCTCAAACTACGGGCCTTACCCGCCTTCTGGCGAAATTCGTACCGGGCCGCCGCCCGACTGGAGCAGGCTTCCGGCCTGATCTATTCCATTGGCATGGGCGAAGTGCCCTACTTCCAGCAGGCGACCTTCAGCATATGGGAAAGCTTGGATGCCATGAAAGCCTTCGCGTACCGTACCGCTGATCATAAAGAAGCCATGCGGCAAAAAGAACAGCAGCAGTGGTACGGTGAGGAATTATTCGCTCGTTTCGTCCCCGTACCGTTCGAACCAGGATTTTAAAACTTCGGCCCTTGAATTATCGGTTTTATCTACGTATTTCCCCGCTAGTCCTAAAAAACAAAAGGGAGTACGGTGGTTCGGGCTATATTCGGAAACGGCATGGCCCTGAACAGATCTTCGAGCAAACGACCGCCAGCTAGTTCTTATGAACGATAAAGAAAAAACATACTGGATATTCCAACTGATCGGATGGCCTTTATGGCTCTCCAACGATCTGCTTACGTATTCGCTGGAATTCAAGGATACCGAAAATTGGGTGCTCGTACTTAACTACGTCATCAATATTATTCTCAGTATTTTTCTGACGCACCAGTACCGTCGTTACGTCAAAAAACACCACCGCGACGTACTGGATGCTCCCAAAGCATTACCGCAGGTGCTGTGTACGGCCTTTCTGTTTGCCTGTATCATGACGGCCCTGAACATTCCGTTCGATGTGTTTACGACCGATTTAGAATCGCCGAGTGGGCATTTTTTGAGCTTTCTCTTTTTCTGGGGAAAACCCATGCTGATCTGGCTAATTCTGTATCATGTCTTTAAATACCTGGAAAGTACGCGGGAAATTGCCGTAGAGAAGGTCAAACTAGAGTCGCTGGCGAAGGAGACCGAAGCAAAAGTGTTGCGGGCTCAGCTTAATCCGCACTTCATGTTCAATGCCCTCAACAGCATTCGGGCATTGATTCTGGAAGACCCCGACCGGGCTCAGAAGGGCATTACGCAATTGTCGAACATCTTGCGGAGTAGTCTGCTGGCCGACCGTCGTCAGACCGTTACGCTGGGCGAAGAAATGCGTACCGTAGACGATTATCTGGCTCTGGAAAAGATTCGGTACGAAGAACGACTCGAAGTACGCCGGAACGTTTACCCCGAAACGATCAATTGTTTGGTACCACCCATGATGCTGCAGACGCTGGTTGAAAATGCCATTAAACACGGCGTTTCCAAACCGATCAAGGGCGGCTTTGTGAGTATCGAAACGCGGTTACAACAGAATAGACTGGACATTCGGATTTCGAATACGGGCATTCTGCAGGATACCGAATCAGGCGGATTTGGTTTGAAAAATACGGAACGCCGCCTGAAACTTCTTTTCGGCGAAGAAGCAGAATTCAAGATTTACCAGTCGGCCAAAGATGTGGTTTGTGCGGAGATCATGATTCCCATGCAAAATCCCAAGCCGAAAGAAGCACCCGTCGTGGTGAACGTCTAATACTAAAACTCCTTACAACGATAACTACCCAGCGGCTACTCGCCGCTACTAGCTCCCTGTACTCAACCGAAATCGAATATGAAAGCACTCATTGTCGACGATGAACGATTGGCTCGTAATGAACTCAAACGCTTACTGGAAAATTTCCCCAAAGTTCATATTGCGGGCGAAGCCGCCAATGCCGATGAGGCCATTCAGCTGATTGATGAACTCAAGCCGGACCTGCTGTTTCTGGATATCCAGATGCCGGGTAAGAATGGCTTTGAGTTGCTGCAAAGTCTGGAAGGCGATGTCCCCGAAGTGATCTTTACGACCGCTTACGACGAATACGCCATCAAGGCTTTTGAACAGAACGCCCTGGATTACCTGATGAAACCCGTGGAGCTGTCGCGTCTGACGGAAGCCATTCAACGGGCGGAAGAAGAAATCCACCATCACGAAATGGATGAAAAAGGCCGGGTGGATGGTACAATCAAAGCCCTGTCGGAAAACGATCAGATTTTCATTAAGGATGGTGAAAAGTGCTGGTTTGTGAAACTGGGCAAGGTGCGTTTGTTTGAAAGTATGGGCAACTACGTTCGCCTGCATTTCGACGATCAGAAGCCGCTGGTACTGAAGTCCCTGAATGCTCTGGAGGACCGTCTGGACAGCAAGATTTACTTCCGGGCCAACCGCAAGCACATCATCAATCTCAATTACATCGATAAGATCGAACCTTGGTTTTCGGGCGGACTGCTGGCTACTTTACGCAGCCCCGGCGACAAGCCCGAAAAGATCGAAATTTCCCGCCGTCAGGCCATTCGATTCAAAGAATTACTAAGTTTATAAGCCAGAAGCCAGTTTCGACTGGCTTTTGATTTTTCTCACCTATTGTCATGGCTGGTGAAGAGCCAGTCTATTTTTGCCTGAACAGGGTTATGAATATCCTTACTTCCACGTACGGTTCCTATCAGTCGTACATTTTGAAAAACCCGATTACCGGTGATGAAGTCCACATTTTGCCCGAGCTCGGTGGAATCATTCGTCAGTTGACGCTCACCAAAGAAGGCGAATCGTTTACGGTCATTGATACGCCCGCCAATGCGGAAGCCTTTGGGGCAAATCCTAAATATGCGAGTGCCTTTCTGTTTCCCTGGCCCAGTCGTATCAAAGACGGACACTATACCTACCGGGGCGAATCCTATCAGTTGCCCATCAACGAACCCGAAAAGCAGGCCGCCATTCACGGGATCGTGCATCACGAAAATTTTGAGGTAGTCGAAGAGTGGACTTCCGTTTCGGCAGCGGGCATTCGCCTGCGGTACGAACACGATGGGAGTTACGAGGGTTACCCCTTTCCATTCCGGTTTGAAATCCGCTACGAGCTGCTGAGTACAGGTAAACTGGACATTATGCCGCAGGCCGTTAATACGGGTGGCGAAGCCATGCCCGTGGCTCTAGGCTGGCATCCGTACTTTCAGCTACCCGGCGGTACGGTGGATGACTGGACAATTTACTTCCCGGCGGCCCAGCAAATCCACCTGGATGATGAATTCATGATGCCCGCCGGCAGTGAGCCCTTTGATGCCACGGAAGGCTATAAATTGAAAAACCGCTCGCTGGATGCCATCTACCAGCTCAACGAAGCCGGTTACCTAACGCAGCTGGTATCCGCCAAACAAGGCGTGACCCTAAACCTGGAATACACGAGAGGGGAGGGGAAAGTGAACTATCAGGTCGTGTATACCTTCCCGGATCGGCAACGCGTAGCGATGGAACCGCTGACGGCCAATGTAAATGCTTTCAACAACGGCGAAGGGCTGTACGAACTTCAACCCGAAGAAACCTACCAGATGAATTATCAGGTGTACTTGAGTTAGGGGAGCGGGGGAGTATGGGTTTGAAGGTTGAAGGAGGTTTAACGTTTGAAAATGTTTGAGGTTTGATCAGGTATAAGGTTTGACAAGTTTCGATAGTCAAACCCTCAAACACATCTTCCACTTTAAACTAACTCATACGCCAATCAAACCCAATTCAAACCAAAAAGACCCCGGCTGAAACCAGCCGGGGTCTTTTT
>NZ_JBMDWJ010000150.1:0-69269 GCF_048595215.1 Siphonobacter sp. | reverse complement strand
CGGTTCCCCAGACCCTTTCACTGACCGATATGAGTGCGTTTCGTCCTACGAAAGCGGGCAATTGGAAAATTGTCGGTGAGGTAGCGGCCGATTTGCAGCAAAAAGAAGTACTTACCACCAAAGCCGGTTCGGGCGTGCTGGTCAACCAGCCCGATGCCAACAACCGGGCCAACCTGCTGACTACCTTCGAACACGGCGATGCTGATCTGGAGTTTGACTTCATGATGGCTTCGCATTCGAACTCCGGATTCTACCTGCAGGGACGCTACGAAATTCAGTTGCTCGACAGCTGGGGCGTGAAAGCTCCCGCAGACAGCGACGTGGGCGGAATTTACAAACGCCGGGAATTGCCTTCGGGTCGCATGTACGAAGGACACGCTCCCCGGATCAATGCGGGTAAGGCTCCTGGGCTGTGGCAACACATGGAAATCTCATTCCAGGCCCCTCGTTTTGACGCTTCCGGTAAGAAAATTGCCAACGCCAAGGTGTTGAAAATTTCGCTGAACGGCATCACCATTCAGGAAAACGTAGAACTTTCCGGACCGACGGGTGGCCCGATCTCGGAAGAAGAAGCCGCCAAAGGACCCATCATGATTCAGGGGGATCACGGGGCAATTGCGTTCCGTAACCTTCGGTATCGCAGCTACGGCGACGAAAAACTGCAATTGACGGGTACGCAGTTCAAAGCTTACGAGCCTTCCAACAACGATTCTTTCGCCCAGATTCCGGATTTCACCAAGCTAAAATCAACCAGTACGGGTACGCCTTCGGAAGTAAACTGGGACGTCACCAATCAGACGAACAACTTTGGCCTGCTCTACACGGGTAAGCTTACGGTTCCTACGGCGGGTGAATACAAATTCTTCCTTTCCGCGGGTGGTACGGCTCGTTTGAAAGTCAACAATCAGGTCGTTGTGAAAGAAGGATTTCTGCAACCCGGTCAGTACAATGCGGGTACGATTAAACTGCCCGCTGGTACGGCGAACGTAGAAATTGCCTACGTAAAACGCGACGAATGGGTACGCCCCGGTTTAGCCCTCGAAGTGGAAGGCCCCGGCGTGCGGCATACGAGCCTGACGGCTGTCGCTTCCCTGCTGACCAATCCATCGACGGACCCCATTTTGATTGATGCTCGTGAAAACACGATTACCCGTAGCTTCATGGACATTTACCCCGATGGCAAACGCAAGCGGATTGTACACGCCGTACAGGTAGGTTCTGCGGATGGTCTGCATTATACGTTTGATCTCGACAACGGAGCTTTGGTACAGGCCTGGAAAGGCGATTTCCTCGATGCTACGCCCATGTGGCACGACCGGGGGGATGGTTCCTCGCGGCCCCGTGGCGTACTGGCTTCTTTCAATGATTTCCCTGATTTCGCCGTGTTAAGTTCTTCTTCCAAAGCCTGGACGGAGAATCTTCCCGAAGAAGGCGGCACGTACAAGCCCTTGGGTTATGACGTGGATGAAGCGGGCCTGCCGACTTTCAACTATACCTATTTTGGTAGCGAAGTCTCGGATAAAATCCGTCCGGTCGAAGGTAATAAATACCTCGTCCGCGAAATCACGGTGAAAAATCCGACGGCCAATCTGTACCACCTCGTAGCCGCGGGTAGCGACATCGTAGAGGTACAGCCCGGTTTGTATGCCATCGACGGCAAGTCGTATTACGTCCGCGTGACGGGTGCAACCTTACGCAAATCCGGCAATCGTCAGGAGCTGCTGATGCCCGTAAGTACCAACGCGATCAAATACGAAATTCTGTTTTAATAAGATCCGTAGCTGACTTTAAGCGAAGCAGCTACTTTACAAGCATATACGCATGAAACGGATTCTTCATACGACGCTTCTCGGACTGGGCCTGACTACGGCGGCCCTGGCTCAGGACAGTTCTCCGGCCGAAAGCGATCTCTACAAAATTGTCAAAGTAAGTACGCCTGAAGGCATTGTGCTCGAAATCGGTGGCGTCACCAGTATGCCCAACGGCGATGTGGCCGTGTCCACGCGTCGGGGAGATGTATGGGTGATTGAAAACCCCAGCAGCCCGCGACCTTTTTTTCGCAAGTTTGCCAGCGGTCTGCACGAAATTCTGGGTTTGGTGTACAAGGATGGTTCGTTCTACTGTGCTCAACGCGGTGAATTGACCCGACTGACCGATACCAACGGGGACGGAAAAGCCGACAAGTACCAGACGGTATACGCCTGGCCGATTTCTGGCCACTACCACGAGTACAGCTTCGGGCCGAAAGTGGCTCCCGATGGCAGCTTCTTCGTGAGTGCCAACGTGGCTTTCGGCGACGAAGAATGGTGGCGGGGGGAGAGTAAGGTACCCTACCGTGGCTGGATCATGAAAATTTCTCCCGACGGAAAAATGGAGCCCTGGGCAACCGGGATGCGTTCGCCGTGCGGATTGGGTATGATCAACGGCGATCTGTTTTATACCGACAATCAGGGTGACTGGATGGGTTCAGGGGGCGTATGGCACGTGAAGAAAGGAGCGTTCGTAGGGCACCCGGCAGGTTTACGCTGGACGTCGCTGCCGAACTCACCCGTGAAACTTTCGCAGGAAGAATTCTACAAGACGTACGACGAACGCCGTCGCCGCGATAACAATGGCCGGGCCATCAAACCCGAAAACGATGCCTCGGAGAAGAATCCGCTGTTGTTGTTTGAAGCCAAAAAGAAGTTCCCCGAAATTCAGTTGCCTGCCGTATGGTTACCCCACGGCGTACTGGGTATTTCGAACTCGGAGATCATCGCTGATGATACGCAGGGAGCGTTCGGTCCGTTTGCCGGACAAATGCTGATCGGGGATCAGGGACAGTCGAAAATCATGCGGGTGTTCATGGAACAAGTAAATGGTGAATACCAGGGGGCGGCTTTCGACTTCCGTTCCGGCTTCCAGTCGGGTGTACTGCGGATGGCTTTTGGTAAAGATCATTCGCTGTTCGTGGGTGAAACCAATCGGGGCTGGGGTTCCGCTGGGGAGGCCAACGAAGGCTTGCAACGACTCGTATGGACCGGTAAAACGCCCTTCGAAATGAAGGCGGTACGGGCCATGCCGGATGGCTTTGAGGTCGAGTTTACGCAGCCGATCGATGCGGCCAGTGCTGAAGATCTGGCCAGCTACAAGGTGAAGAGCTTTATCTATAAGTACCACTCCACCTATGGTAGCCCCACGATCAATGAAGTGGAAAATGCGGTGAAAGGCGTGAAAGTATCCAGCGACGGCCTTAAGGCCCGGATCATCGTGGACAACCTGCGTCAGTACTACATCCACCAGTTGACGCTCGATGGCATTCGCGAAAAAAGTACCAAGTTTAGTCTGGTACACCCCAATGCCTACTACACGCTCAATAACATTCCGGCGGGTGAAAAACTGAGCCTTTCGGAAGCCAGTACGAAAACTTCGGCGGTAGCGAGTACGGTGAAGAAACCGACAATAACGAAAGAAACCGTAGCGAAAAACGGCAAAACTGCCGTTGCGAAAGTGCCTTCGTACGAAGAAGTGAAGCCGCTGCTTTCGAAATATACCTGTCTGGCCTGCCACAATGCCGACAAGCGTCAGGTAGGACCGGCGTACCGGGACGTGGCCAAACGCAATTACTCCAACGAGAAAATTGTGGATCTGATCTATAATCCCAAGCCGCAAAACTGGCCGGGTTACGCGACGGAAATGCCCCCTATGCCGCAGGTACCGAAAGGCGATGCCTTGAAAATCGCAGCCTGGATTAATTCGCTGAAAAATGCTCCGGCCAAAGCGAATCCTTAAGTAGGAATAGTACAAAGAATAACCTAAGGTGAAGTGCCCCCAAGAAGTTAGATACTACTTGGGGGTATTTTTATAGCAAAGAAGACGAAGCATAGTTTTGCAGGATCGTAGCCGAATAAGATCAGAACGTAACGGGAAATTAAGTGAAGATGTATCCTAATGTAGCTAGTGACTTTGTTAGAATTCAATTGCTAAATCAAACTAGTACGATAAGTTTGTAAGCGAGAATATTCTAACGAATGAATTACCAAAGAGCCAATAAGTACTACTAAAGTATGATGAGAAAAGCACTCACTTTTGGACTTTTAATGATTGGAAGTATTTTCCTTTCTTGTGATCGCAAGGACAAATGCTCCTGCGACGGTGCAACCATTGAAACGCTCAAAGATGTACCTATGAGTTTTCACGAAAAAGGCACTAGGGGTTTTTTGTACAAGGCAGGTTCTGGATTAAGTACGTATACCGTATGTGATTCAACCAAACTCATGCCTTTTAAGGGTGTTAAAAATGCAACACGAGAGGATGGCGTTGTTTACATAGACGACTTTAACCTTTTAGTTAGTGGAAAGGTTAAATGTTATGACGGGCCTTGTCCCTTTCAGGGTTGTCCTTTGGGATATCTTGAAATAACGGAAGTAAAAGCAAGATAACGACCGCTCTTTACGTACAGGTTAAGTACAAAAAAAGACCGCCCGATCGGGTGGCCTTTTTTTGTATCGTTTATTCATTGAGTAGTTCTTCGTATATCTGCCAGTATTGGTTGGCCGTATTTCGCCAATTAAACTGCTGCGACCATTCCTTGATGAGTTCACTTTCGGACTTGGTATCAATCTGTTCGAGAATCTGAGTGGTCAGATCACTCACTTGGTCGGGATCAAAGCCGTTGAAATAATGGGCGTAAGGTCCACCAATTTCGGGTAGGGAAGTAGCATCGGAGAGAACTACGTTCTTGCCAAAGTGCATGGCTTCAATAACGGGTAATCCAAAACCTTCCGCCAGCGAGGGGAAGCAGAACAGGTCACAGTTTTTCAGTAACCAGTATTTTTCGGCTTCAGTAATCGGTCCCGTCAGGTGAACGCGGTTCTGTACGCCCAGCCGTTTGGATTCGTTGAGTACTTTCTGATAATACTCTTTATGCGTAGTCGTACCGGCAATGATCAGATCCAGATCGTTCTGAAGCAGCATGGCGGGCAGGACGTGAAAATTCTTCTTAGGAGCTACCGTACCGATACTGAACAAAAACGGATTATCCGTTGAGAACTGGGGCTTAATCGGGTTGATGTGTTCGTTGATGTTACAGCCATTGTAAACGACCTGTACTTCCTTTCCACCCATGTGCATCGTAGACTCAATCTCATTTTTTACGTAATTAGAGATGGTAACAATGCGATCGGCCCGATCAATTTTATCCTGTAATTTCTGCGTGTACTTCTTAACTTTCTCCGGGGGTTTATTCTCGTGTAAAAAGTTCAGATCGTGAATCGTCAGTACTTTCTTGGCCGAACTCCGTAAGGGGAAATAATTAGAATCCTGGTAAGTACCATGCCAGACTTTGTACTGATTGGCAAAGGGCATGGCATATTTATGCAGCGAATTTTGCCGTTTGTTGTACGGACGATCGCCAAATAAATCGATTTCCGAAGAAGGCAGGTAAAAGCCCAACCGGTGCTGCGTATTTTTTCGATTTAAGAGCAACGCGTTACCCAGTTGCAAACAGAAGTGATAAAGCCCCGTGTGAGCATGCTTCATTCGTTCACAGTCGAAGATGATATCTGCTTTTTTGAAGGGTTGGCTCATTATAAATCAGCGATAAGGTTCTGGTTCATTTAGCGGTGGTACAGGCAAAATTACACTACAGACACAGCTTAAAGCCAAATAGTTGGAACCAAGAAATGGAATTCTTTTGGATCTGCTGAAAACTTTCAAGCCAGCCTGCTCGTAGGGCTGGAAGAGTCCGGAGCGACGCTTCAATCGGGGGCGATGCGTAATTATCTTATAAACAAGCAATTAGCCCGATTGTTTTAGCCGCTAGGCGTCTGTCTAGCTGTATATACGGAAATTTAAGACCCTTCGTCGCTAAATCCTGGGAAAATCTACAAACCGAGTCGAAGACGTACCCCCGGATAGACGTTCCTGAAAAAGCCCGTCATATACAGTTCGGGTTCAAGTTTAATGAATCCGCGACTAAAAACTGTCCCGCTCAGTCGAACCGTATTTTTTGGGAAATACCCACCCACTCGCCGGATGGGAACGCCCACACTCAGGTGCGTCAGGAGTTTACTGAATTCCGCTTTCTGACCGTTGGGACGGCGGCTGTAGAAGTGGACGCCCAGATTCAGGAAATCATTCCGATCGGTATGAAAGCCCGTTTCGGGCGTACCTCGAAAAAAGAAGTGCGATTGCAAGCCCACCGAGAAGCCCATACCGCGGTACGAGTCGGGTACCCACATGACATCCGCCGCCAGTGCGGGTACGAGTCGATGCCGAATGACGCCCACTTCAGCCCGGGGCTGAAAAGAGATAAAGGCCGCCCGAACGAAATTCAGTTGACTGAACGTCGCTTTCTTACCCTCCTGTACCAAATCGAACGTGACCTTAGACGAGGTCAGATGATGATTTTTGTACTGATACACCGATTGAATGGCTTCTTCCAGGAAGGGATTGAAACCACCTTTTTTCAATTGCGTTTCAATAAACGAAAGGTCGTTAAGTATAAATCTCACCCAGAATTGCGGCGAACCCGAGCCCCAACCTACGGCAGCAGGAGCTTGCCAGGCGGGTAGCTCAAGCGTATCGCTTTGGGTTTTGAGCAGGGCGGGTTCCTCCGTACCGGAGAAATGGTAGGCCTGCTGCGTTTGCGGGTAGGAGCGTACATCGAGTTGTCGCCGATTTTCGTCGAAGCGGAAACGGATTGTATGAGCCGTCAATGCCTCGGAAGTATCCCGCACTTTCTGGTAATCCGTTACAAAAAGATGCAGGACGGAATCCAGGTTTCGGTGTGCCAGCAGGTCCGAAAACTGATTAAATTCCAACTGTACCGACTGACCGTTGGTTAGTCGCAGTGTAATGTGACTTTTATACGTCTGATCAATGGACTGAGCCCATAGCGATCCCAGCTTACTTAGGAGAAGTAAGCTCAACAAACAGGTACGTAACATACGAAAGAGAAATTTAGGGTTGAGAATGCGTAGAAAGATGAGGAGTATGCACCGGAGCCGAATCGGCCGCTGGGGGTCCCAACCGGACAAAGCCTTCGGAGCGATAGAGTTTAGGTTGAGCGTCCTGCTGAGCCTGTACATCATTGGCATGCAAGACCCGGAACCGTTTGATGGGGCGAGTGGCCACGGATGAAGGCAGCGGAAGGACCGGAGTTTCTACCGCAATGATTTCCATTGGTGTAACGCTGAGAACATCCACGGCTGAATCACGGGGTACAGGCACCGGCGGGGCCGGTTTCTTCGCAAGCCTTGCCAAACGATTAGACGTTGGTGTAGTTGGCATCGAAAGGACTCGTTTGCTAATCGGCATCGCAAGCTTGGCGGGTGCGGTGGTACGAGGAGTCGAACGCTGGGTCAGCTCAGGGGCAGACACAACGGGATCGGGTTGAGTCAAAAACCAACCGAGGCCTCCCAGCAACAACACGGCTACACACGCGGCCGCAACCCAATGGTAATAGGGGCGGGGTTTGGTTTTTTGTGCGGTCTGAATGTCTTTCCAGAGTGATTCCGTCGAAAAGGGCACCGTTTCCGGTACATCCTCCAACTGATTTCGAAACCAGTCATCCATGGGATTTTCCATAATCGTATCCGCGTTTTCTAAGTTTTTCCTGTAATAATTGCCGGGCTTTATGAAGCTGGCTTTTAGACGTATTTTCACTGATTTGAAGCTGATCGGCGATTTCCCGGTGGGTATACCCTTCGATGGCGTAAAGATTGAAAACGGTGCGATACCCATCGGGTAATTCCAAAATCAGGCGATACACTTCTTCGCTACTCCAGTGGTCATCTGGGGGCTGGAAAGGCTGCTGATGTTCGGCAAGCTCATCGACGGCTACGTAGGAAATCTTCTGCCGCCGTAAGTGCTGTAAACATTCGTTAACCATGAGCTTCCGTAGATATGGCTCCAGAGCCTGCTCCTCCCGCCATTCAATGGTTTGGACCCGCTGAAAAAACTTGACAAAACCAGTCATCAGCAAGTCGCGGGCTTCTTCGTCGTTGCGTACATAGCGGCGGCATACGCGAAACATTCGCCCTACGAATTGTTCGTAGACCCGTTTCTGGGCGAAAGGATTTTGCTGGCGTAAGGCTTCGAGTAATTCCACGACGAAAAGGGTTTCAAAGGAGTATATGCAAAGCCGAAGGAAAGGGTTGCCTGAAGTCGAAAAAAAGGATGAAATGCCGAAAAAGTTTACCTTTGGCACTCGTACTTAATCCTCAACCGAATGTACCTTCTGAGCCAAATTCTCGTCGCCGTCGTTGCTCTGGAACACGTCTATATTTTATGGATGGAAATGTTTGCGTGGACCACGCGTGGTAAAGCTACTTTCAAGTCCTTACCCCCCGAATTATTTGAGCCTACAAAAGGCTTAGCCGCCAATCAGGGGCTGTACAACGGTTTTCTGGCGGCGGGGCTTGTCTGGTCACTGCTCATCGGGGACAGTGAATGGTCGCGAAATGTGGCTCTATTTTTTTTAAGCTGTGTAGTCGTAGCCGGGGTCTACGGTGGCTGGACGGCCTCGCGGTCGATCCTGCTGGTACAGGCTCTGCCCGCAGCCATCGCATTAATCACGGTACTGCTGAGGTAACGGGCCAAAGACACCGGTTTTTCGTACATACCTCTAGAAGCATGCGGAGGAAAACCTTCGCCGAAACATTGATTCATTCATGAAAATCTATTGGCTTACCTTCGCTCTGCTGGGCCTGTTGACGGCTTGCGGGGGCGACAATTCCGAACAAAATACCCAACAGGAAACCGGAGCGAGCGAAACAACTTCGTCCTCAAAACCAAAAAATACCCTCGTTTTTCTGGACAAATCCCTGAGTGTGAATGAGGATGCCGCTTACGTGGAAAAGAAGTACACGAAAGTGCTGACGGATCTGGTACAGAGGGATATTAACGGAGCGGGTGATAAAATTGAAGTATGGCTGATGCACGAAAATACCGCTAAGGGAAAAGCCCTGGAACTCACCAGCCGGACGGCCCTGGAAGCTACCGAAGGAATGAGTCAGACCGATGTAGAGGCGGCCCAGACCAACTACGATTTTTCTCTGCAGAAAGAACGACTTGGCTTCACCAAGCAAATTCTTTCGCAACTGGCTACGCCCAACGAAAGCCGTAGTAACAAACAAACGGATATTCAGGCGAGTTTGCAGGCCATTGGGGCGGTAGCCTCCAAGGGAGAGCCGGTGGAAGTGTATTACTTTTCGGACATGGTGGAAAGCATGCCTCAGAAAAGTCGTCGGGACTTTCATCATACTCCTCCCAAGACAACCGCTCAGGCTGACGAATGGGCCAAGGCCGACGCTCTGGGCTTGAAAAGTCAGTATCCGAATCTGACGGGAGTGGCGGTTCACATGGTACTACCGTTCGAACCGACGACTTCATCCAAGATCAACAACCCGAACATCACGCAGTACTGGAAAACGTTTTTCACAGAACTGGGGGTGAAAAGCGTAACAGAAGAGATTTAAGAAAGAGCTAATTGATTAAGGATACAGTAAAGAGCTACGGCTGGCTATTGAATAGCCAGCCGTAGCTCTTTTAATGCTTGTTTCGCCGTAGCGGATGTTAGTCAAGCTTTACCCCTCCGATAAAAAACCATATCGCAGCCGCCTAGGTGGACTATTGATTAGGTTAGAGTTGGACTAGAAAATAAGCCTGTTTTCTGGGTAAATTTGCGGACGCCAAGTGAAAGCCAAGAGCCAGGTTTAAGACATGCTGGAACAAATCCTGCAAAACATCGAACACAAGAGTCAAATGGAACCGCTAGTAATCAGTAACGCCTCGCTAAAAGACCTTAGCGTACTACAGCAGATCGGCAGAGAGACCTTTGCTGAGACCTTCGCGGCAGGGAATACCGAGGCAGATATGAAAAAATACCTGGAAGAAAGCTTTAGTGACGAACGGGTAAAAAACGAACTTAATAATCCTGAATCCTTCTTTTTCATTGCCTGGGAAGGAGAACGTGCGATTGGTTACCTAAAAGTAAATACGGGCCAGGCTCAGACCGAACTACGCGAGGAAACTTCACTTGAGATTGAGCGGATCTACGTAAAGAAGGCTTACCACGGTAAAAAAGTAGGACAACTACTGTATGAAAAAGCGTTGGAAGTAGCTCAGTTACAACACAAGTCATCCCTATGGCTAGGCGTATGGGAGGAGAATCCGAAGGCGATACGGTTCTATGAGAAAAACGGATTTATTACTTTCGACAAGCACCTGTTTAAAGTAGGCAACGACGAACAAACCGATCTGCTGATGCGGAAGATCCTGGCTGAATAAGTACGCAAATCTCCAACCTGTACGGAAGTGGCCTAACCTCGTTCCCTGCCGTTATTGGTGTTTAGCGTAGCGTCACCACGTTCTATTCCGCCCACTCCAGATCAGTCGTAAAGACGATCGTGAGCCAGCGGTCGGGTGTATCCTCACCAATGGCCTCGCTAATTTGGTCCCGAAGTTCGTCCCATTCTTCCAGGCGTTTGGCGGGCCAGCTCATGGGAACGATGAAGTAAAGCTCAATCTGACGTCCCCGACCTACCCGGGCTACGTAGGCTCGGTACGCGATGAAGCCATAGCGTTCGACTACTTTCTGAGCCACTTCATCCACGTGTTTTTTCAGGTCTGCGGGGGTTACCAGAAGAATATCAGCCACCGCTTGCCGGATGTTACTGATGGGGAGCGGAATAACAACAAGACAAACAATAGCCAGAACAGCCGGGTCAATATAAGGAACCATCCAGTCCAGATACGTATCCTCAATGATCATGCCGAACGTAAATGCTACTAACCAGGCAATGCTGAGGGCGGTGGAAATAAACCAGGACTTGGCATCCAAGGCCAAAAGTTCAGAGCGGATGGATTGATTGGCTTTACTGGCAAAAAGGGCCATACTAAGCGTGCATACCAGCGAAATCAGCGTAAAAATGATGGCGTAATTAAGTTCCAGCCTTCGACCGCCATCCAGAAAGCTATCCACCGCATTCACCAAAGCGTACAGGGCAGAGCCTAGTAGTAAGGTGCCATTGAACCCTAAAACAATGGGCTCCAAATGCCAGAACCCCATCGTGAAATGCTCGGTTAGCTTGGTCTTGACGGTATTGCCGGTTGAAGAGGCCGCGATTAGTTTGGAAACCAGCAAAGCAAGGAAGGTCATTCCGGCATCGGTAAGATCATAAATGCCATCGAAGATAATGGCCGATGAACTGGCCAGCAGTCCAAAGGCAATACCGAAACCGCCCAACACAATGGTAACAACGATGGACAGGCGAAGGACGCCCTGTTCGGTTTTGGGGTTAAAGTAGTGGGCAAGCATAAGGAAAGGTGTCGTGTACCTGAACTTGCAATAAAAAAAGTGGACAAGAAGAAACGTCAATCCACCTACTGGATTCAAGCGGTGGAACCTGTGAGGCGTTTAATCATAGCTGGTAAGGCTACGCTAATCATCAACCAAAGAAAGTGACCGTAGAAAAGGGGATGTTCGTTGGGGATGATTACGAAGGAAACCCGCATACGCGTTTGATTAGAAAGAGCAAAGGTCTTGTCACGAGTGCCAAAGCTAAGCGATCGATCCGAAGCAATGAGCTATTCCATGTAATCACTATATTAAGATTATTGAGCACATCGGCGGACTCTGATTCGTGGTAATGCTAGCTTAACTGCCAACGACGACAAGGTATCACCGCATACACAAACGGCTCGCTTCAGAAAGCGAGCCGTTTGTGTATCTATCAAAAACGCAACTTATTTACCAGTCAGGGGTACTACACTTTTCAAACCTACGGGAGCTTTGGGAGCTTCAAAATCGAAGATGGTTAAATACAAGGTCGTTTTCTTGGCTACATTTTTCGTATCCCGGTAATTAATCTCCACGACATCAATGGTACCTTTTCCGTTGGGAGCGTTGCTGGAGGCATACGGTAACGAACCCGTCTTCTTGTACTCCACGGGTTTATTCTGGCCGTCGCGGAGTAAATCCAGGTACGTCGTCAGGTTTTCGTACTCGCCAGCCGGACTCGTTCCGACTTTAATGGGTGTAGCTTTAGTCGTACCGTATTTGGCATCCGTCGCCGTACCCGCCAGTTGTAACAAAGGTTTCCGATTAGGCGGAGTAGGTAGCGGGTTAGTACAGGTTTCCACCTTCAGTTCGGCGGGTTTCATGCCTTGGGCAAAGGCCGCTTTGTAATCGCTACAAGCTTTCTCCGTTTCGCCCAGTAATTCATAGACCAGGGCTCGGTTGTAGTAAGCCTCGGCAAGTTTGCTATCGACTTTCAGAGCGGCTGAGAAATCGCTCAGGGCTCCGCGATAATCGGCTAGTTTCTTACGGGCAATACCTCGACTCACCATGGATTTTTTCGCATCCGGTTTAAAGGAAATCGCTTTAGTAAAATCCGTAACCGCATCCTCATACCGACGTAACAGTGAGTACGCCATTCCCCGGCTCTGGCGTACCGGATAGTCGTCTTTAAGGGCAATGGATTGATCGAAGGAGGTAAGGGCTTCGCGTACCTGACCGGCCTGGGCTTTCTTCAGGCCATCATCGAGTAAACTTTTGGCGTCCTGAGCGTGCAGGACCGAAGAAAAAAATACTAAACTACCAATCAAAAAAGATTTCATATGGATCATAAAGAAGGCTCGTAACTCAGGAGTCAAAGCTATAAACGGTGAGTAAAAAGGCTTTAGTGTAGACAACGCCAGGCTTCGCTTTCAGGTTTTTTTCATAGGTTTGTTCTTAAGCCACTTCTGTTGACTTCAGCCCTCTTCGTCAACGGTATCCAGAATTGATCCTTACCGCCAAGTCAATGAAACCCGTTCGAAAAGCCCTTGCCACGCTGGCAATAGGAATCGCTAGTATCATCAGTGTCATTCTTATCTATCTAAATCTGGCCTTGCCTCAGGTAGGAACCCCACCCAAGCTAAAGGTAAATGTAAGTCCTGAACGAATCCAACGGGGCAAATATCTGGCCCATCACGTAGCCGTTTGTATGGATTGTCATAGTACCCGCAATTTTCGCAAATATTCGGGACCCATGGTTAGTAGTACGCTAGGAAAGGGAGGCAATGTATTTACTAAAGAAGATGGGTTGCCCGGAACTTTCTATTCGGCCAATATCACCCCCGCCGCCTTAAAAACCTGGACCGACGGCGAAATCTTCCGAGCCATCACGACGGGGGTTAGCAAAGACGGACAGGCCTTATTTCCCGTCATGCCTTATCAGTATTACGGTCGGATGGATCCCCAAGATGTGTATGACATTATCGCCTACCTGCGGAGTATTCCCGCTCAGGAAAATGCCGTGCCCGAAAGTAAGGCTGATTTTCCTTTCAACTTGGTGATGAATACCCTTCCCGAACCGGCAAGTCCTCAGCAACGTCCTGACGAATCGGATGAAGTAGCGTACGGAGCGTATCTGATCAACGCCGCTGGCTGTAAAGAATGTCATACTCGGGTAGAAGATGGGCAGATCATCGAAGAAGAGGCTTTTGCCGGCGGAAGAGAGTTTCCTTCAGATCTGGGTGTAGTGGTATCGGCTAACCTGACCCCTGATTTGGAGACGGGCTTGGGTCGCTGGACTCGCCAGGAATTCATTGCCCGCTTTAAGTCTTACGCCGATGCTACCTACGAACCGCGTTCGATCAATCACGGTAACTTCCAGACGCCTATGCCTTGGACCATGTACGGCGGCATGGAGGAAAAAGACCTGGGAGCCATGTATGCGTATCTGCAAACGCTCAAACCAGTCGTAAATGCTACCCAGCGGTTTGTTCCGTATTAAATACATTCCCACCCGGCCGCTTCTGGGTCGGGTGGAAATGTATCACTTAGGTAGTACGGGTTTTACGAACTTTCAAGCCGCGATTCTCAGCCCATTCTTTCGCTTTTTCCGTGGCAATCGCGATGGCAGAGTCTTCAGACCGACCATCCGCTAACAGGGCGTTTGCAATAGCAATTGCTTTTTTTCGAACCGGAGCCATGAAGTTTTTCAGAGAGTCCGGATAATTCGTTTTCGTCCAGGGCATCGCTCTAACAGGTTGGTTAGGCAGACGTGCAGAAAAAGGTATACCATTTTTACTCGCTAACGTATAGGTAAAGACTCCTTCCCCGTCAATAGATTTTTGTTCGCATTATTTAGGCTGTATATTCGAAGGTTAGAACGAGTAGCCCTTGACGAAAAGCCTGACCCATACGGACGATACGGAACTTTGGATCGCCTTTAAAAAAGGTGATGTGCAGGCTTTTGAGCAAATTTACCGCAACCACTTCTCGATGCTGCTTTCCTACGGTAAACGCATCTGTAATGATCCGGAGCTGGTGGAAGATGCCATTCAGGATGTATACGTGGAATTGTGGAAGCGACGGGAAAATTTGAAGAGTCTCCATACCATCAAATTCTACTTATTCCGAGTCCTACGAAATCGCCTGTATAACCTCCGACAGGCAGATCTGCCCCTGGTAGCTGAAGATGACGAGGATAATCCCGAAGATAAATTTCAGGGGCTTCACAGTCCGGCCATTGAAGCCAGCCTGATTGAAGAAGAAGTTACTTTCCAGCAAAATGCCCGATTAAAAAAAGCCTTGGAAGAACTGCCCAGCCGGCAGCGGGAAGCGATTATGCTCGCTTTCTATGATGAGTTCAGTACGGAGGAAATTGCGGGAATTATGGGCATCAACCAGCAATCCGTAAATAATCACCTGAACCGGGCGTATGGCTTGCTGCGTAAACTGCTGACGGATACGCTTTTAGTAGTGATACTCTTCTGTTTACGCTGAGGGAGCATTGCATTTCTGCGAGCTGAAGCTATCACCCCAAAGCTGCGAAGTACAATTAATAAAAAAAATAATTTAAAAACTGAGTTGAGAGGTGTCTTTCCGCACTATCTCTCCTAGAAACGTTTGTCTGCATGGATCAAAAGCCTGACTTACTACGAGAATTTATTGGCAATCCTTCGTTTCGGAAGTGGGTAAATGCCCCCGATGAGTCCACCGTGGCTTATTGGGAAAGCTATCAGCGGCAATACCCTGAACACGAAGCGGAGATCCGTCAGGCGGCTGCCGTAGTGCGTAGGCTTAAAAAAGCGAGTACAGAACTCGCTCAGGTGGAAGCGGACCCTGAGAAAGAAGAAGAAATTTGGCAATCCGTTCGCCAGCAATTGTTCCCGGCACCCGTACGGCGTTCCTTCGCCTGGGGCTGGGTAGCCGCCGCCGCCGTAGTACTGGCGGTGGGTTTAGGCTGGTGGATGTTGCAACCTTCGGATGCCCCGCAGCTGGCTCAGGTGACGACTACGCCGCAATTCGACTCGGTTACGATTAGTAATACGCATACCAAACCCCGTCTGGTTTCCCTGCCCGATGGCAGTTCCGTTATTCTCCAAAAGGGAAGTAACCTTCGCTACGAAAATCCATTCCAGGCCCAGAACCGTATGGTTTCTCTGTCAGGAGAAGCGTACTTCGAAGTAGTACGCGACACCACCCGGCCCTTCTTAGTATACGCCAATGGGTTAGTCGCCCGGGTATTAGGAACTAGTTTCAACATTAAGGCTTACAATCGAGATAATAATGTTACGCTAACCGTTCGTACGGGAAAAGTTTCCGTGTCTTCCCAACCGGTATCCGAGGCTACGCCGAAGCAAGGGCAGGACCTGGTGCTGCAACCCAACGAACAGGTCGTTTTTGCCCGGAAAGAATCCCGCTTATTCCGGAGTCCAGTCAATACGCTGGCGGAGGCTAAAACCTTAGTACTCCGTCCCGTAAACCTGGTGTATAATGCGGTGCCCGTCAGTGAAGTGATTGCGGAAATCGAACGTACCTACGGTATCAAGGTCATTTTTCAGAACCCGCTGCTGAGCAATTGCCGCATTACAACCGATCTGAAAGAAGGGACCCTTTCGCAGAAACTAGATATTATCTGTAAGACGATAGAAGCCAACTGGGCGGCTCAGGACAACTATGTTGCCGTGAGTGGCCGGGGCTGCCGACCTTAAACATTTGAACTAAACCCTATACCATAACCCCTAACTGCCTTTTATGTCGTAACCCCTTTCTAAAGTAAAAAAGCCAGTGATGTTCCTACCATCACTGACTTTCAAACAATTCCCTCTGACTAGCTTGTGCTCATCCGCCTCTAACGGATGCAGGGATTTATTTGCGTTTTTCTGTTAAAAAAACCATTTCAAATGTATGAAAGAACCGTTATTCTCCAAAGAAATTGGGTGGAAGATCATGCGATTAACCGTACTCCAGCTTCTGATTGTTGCCTTCTTTACGAATGTCTCCGTCGCCCTTGATGGCCGGGCTCAGGAGTTCATGAATAAAAAGATCAGCATCGAGCTTCAAAATAAGAGTGTGAGTGAAGTACTATCCCAGCTGGAAAAAGCCGCGGGTGTTAAATTTTCCTATAGCCCTGATCTGATTCAATCGCAACGTTCGGTAACGCTGAACGCATCGAATGAAAGTCTGAGCGTGGTGCTGCAACGCTTGCTCCAACCCCTTCAAATTAAGTTTGAACTGGTCGGCAATCGGTTGATTCTGACGCGTGCCAACCGCCTGGAACCTACGTTCATTGAGCGGTACATCACGCTGATGATGCCCAGCAAAATTCAGGGCAATAAACCCCTGCTGACGGTTACGGGTCAAGTAAAAGACGAAACCGGATCAGTTGTACCCAGCGTAACCATTCTGCTAAAAGGTACGCCGAACGTAGGTACGGTCACGAATGCCGAAGGTCGTTATTCCTTAAACGTACCCGATGGCAATGCTGTACTGGTGTTCTCTTCCATTGGCTACGAAAGCCAGGAAGTACCCGTAAACAACCAGACGACAATTGATGTAACGATGAAATCGGACATCAAGTCACTCAACGAAGTCGTAGTCGTCGGTTACGGTACGCAGCGTCGGCAGGAAGTAACTTCGGCGGTATCGACGATCAAAACTGAAGACTTCAACCAGGGTGGCACGCGGAATGCACTGGATTTGATTCAGGGTAAAGTAGCGGGTCTGCAGATTACGCGTACCCAGGGTAACAACCCGAACTCTAGCCCGGCTATTCAGTTGCGGGGTATTGTCTCCATCAATGGAGATCGTTCACCCCTGGTCGTTATCGATGGTATTCCCGGTGGTAATCTGGATCTGCTGCAACAAGATGATATTGAATCGTTTGACGTATTGAAAGACGGTTCAGCGGCGGCAATCTACGGTACACGGGGAAATGCCGGGGTAATTCTGGTGACGACGAAAAAAGGAAAAGGAGGCCCTCCAACGCTGACGTATTCTACCTATGCTCAGCACGAAGTCGTTGCTAAACGCCCTCAGTTTTTAACCGCTGCGGATTGGCGGGCAGCGATGCAGGATCCAACGAACCCTAAGGCGAGTCAGATGCGTGATTTGGGGGCGAATACGGATTTCTACGATCTGATGCTTGATAAAGGTAATTTAAGCCACTACCACAACATGGCTCTTTCAGGCGGTAGCGGTGCGAATAGTAATTACCGCGTTTCGATGTACTACAACGAAGCCAACCCCATTACGATTCAAAACTGGCGGAAGCAATTTGGTGGTCGTTTAAGCGTCTTTCAGAAATCATTAAATAACCTGCTTTCTACGTCGGCTAATCTGGCGACCAACTTCAATAAAGCGAACTTGCTAGGTGGTAATACGGGTGATTTTGAAGAGGCCCTGGGCCGTAACCCGACGCAACCGCTGTTTGACCCTAAGACGGGCCGCTACTACGAGGAAGGGTCGACCGTAAACCCCATTGGTCGCTTGAACCAAGAGAGGTTGACTCGGGATCAGCAAACGACTTCTGCCGATATCCGCTTTACGTTAGAACCCTTTAAAGGCTTTAAAGCGAGTGCCTTTGGAGCTGTTCAGCGGGATGTTTGGAATGATGATGAATACCGGAACCGGGATTCGCGTCGCTCGGTGCTGGATCAGTTAAACGGTACGCCTATCGCTGGAACAGGGTATGCACGTAAGTACAATGAGATCAGAAACTTGTCTACGTTCGAGTCTACATTGGAATACGAAACCAAGTTTCATCAGGATCACGGATTCAAAGCACTGGCTGGTTATAGTTATCAGTATAACGTGCGTTCCTGGTTTCAAGGAGCAAACAGTGGATTCTTAAACGATCAGTTCCAGGAAAATAACCTCGGTGCAGGTAACTTCATCGCCTTGGGTAAATCTTCCTTGGGCAGCTTTAAAGAAGACAATACGCTCGTTGCGTTTTTCGGCCGGTTGAACTACGATTACAAAGGCAAGTACATCGCTCAGTTCATTCTGCGTCGGGAAGGCTCTTCTCGCTTCGGTAAGAATAACAAGTTCGGTAACTTCCCCGCAGCTTCCGTAGGTTGGAATTTAGCTCAGGAAAATTTCATCAAGTCACTCAATGTCTTTGATGATTTGAAGTTCCGCGTAGGGTATGGGATCACGGGTAACCAGGGAATCCCAAACTACCGTTCACTGGTACGTTTAAGTACGGGTAACTTCTACTTGAACGACGATAACGTATGGCGTCAAACCTACGGACCGACTAATAACCCCAACCCGAATCTTCGTTGGGAGCGGAAGGCGGAATTAAACTTTGGTTTGGACTTTGCCCTCTTCAAAGGTCGTTTGAGTGGTACGTTTGACGTATACCGTCGCCGGACAAAAGATCTGTTAGGTGACTTCAATACCCAATTGCCTCCTTACATCCAGGCTACGCTGTTTACGAACGTAGGTACGATTGATAACAATGGGGTAGAGTTAAGCCTGAGCGGCTCGGTCATCAAGAAGAAGGATTTCTCTTGGAGTATGGACGTTGTGGGTAGCACGCAGAAAAACCGCCTGGTTTCGCTGTCGAGTGATGTCTTCAAGGCTACATTCCTGAACTTCGGTGGTATCGGTGGTACCGGTGCTTTAGGAGATGCGATCCGTACCATCGAAGGTGGTTCACTGGGTAGCTTCTACGGAAAACGGTTTGCCGGTTTCACACCCGAAGGCAAATGGTTGTTCTACAAAGCCTCCGGTGAAGCCGTAACGGCGGATAAAATTGTGGCTAACGAAGATTACACCTACATCGGTAATGGTATTCCGAAAGTGTATCTGTCTTGGAACAACCGTCTGCAGTACAAAAACTTTGATCTGACGGTATTCTTCCGGAGTAAATTGGGTTACGACATTCTGAACCTGCAACAGGTATTCTTCGGTAACAAAGTGTACTTGCCCACGAACGTACTGAAAGATGCCCTGGGTCGTAACAACCAGATCAACGATGCTCTCCAGTATTCGGATTATTACCTAGAACCGGGTGGATTTGTAAAGTTGGACAACGTAACGCTAGGTTATAACTGGCGATTCAACTCACCCGTAATCAAGAATCTGCGGGTGTACGCTACGGGTCGTAACCTGTTGACCATTACCAAATACCGTGGTATGGATCCGGAAATCAATGATGTCGGACTGGATCCTGGTATCGATGGTCGTGGTTTCTACCCCCGTACGCAGTCGTACACGCTTGGTCTTAATGTTCAATTCTAATATTCGAACGCATTCATGAAACGTTACTATAAAGGGCTGGTGTACGCTGGCTTACTGGCGATTCTCACGGGTACGAATGCTTGTACCGATCTTGATGAGACGCTGTATAATGAAATTGACGCTTCCAAATTCTATAACAACCGTCAGGAAATTCTTTCAGCCGTACTGCGTCCGTATACGCACGCTAACGCCTGGACTGCTCCGACCGGACAAAACGGTCACTGGCGGATTACCGAACTTTCGGCGGATCAGTTAGCCTGGCCGCAGAAGGGTCGTCACGGGTACGATGATGCCCAGTGGATTCGTCTGCATGGTCACAGCTGGTCGTACACCGAAAACACTGTATGGAACCCCTATAACCTGATGTTTACGGGGGTAGGTTTCTGTAATAACGCCCTGGGCGATTTTAGCCGGGTGGATTTTGCGAAAGTAGGTGTCAGTGAAACGGACAAAAATGCGTTCATCGCTGAACTGCGGGTGTTCCGGGCGTATCACTACATGAAGCTGATGGATATGTACGGCAATATTCCCATCGTTACGACGGTAGGAACGCCAACGAGTCCCGAGACGCGTCCTCGGGCGGAAGTATTCGCTTTCGTGGAAAAAGAACTGACCGAAAGCGTTGACTTACTGCCAAACCTTGAGCAAAAGTATATTGGCCGGATCACGAAAGCGGCGGGTTACTCCATGCTGGCTGAGTTATACCTCAATGCCGAAGTATGGTCTGGAAAAGCTCGCTGGGATGAGTGTATCGCCGCCTGTGACAAGATCATCAGCGGTCAGACGGGAGGTTTGAATGGAGCTCCCGTATTGGATGCGGATTTAGTATCTACTTACAGTAACACCAATAATAACTCGAAAGAAATTCTGTTCCAACTGGTGTACGATGCTCAGTTAACCTCCACGCGTTGTGGCTGGAATAGTGACTTCTACCACTTTAACCAGCGTTTTATCTACGATGGTGATAATAATGGTAACAACGGTGTAGTCGTGATTCCTTCGGCTTACGATGCATTCAAGGACACGGATCTTCGCAAGAAAGAGTGGTTTTTAATTGGACCCCAATTCTACGCGGCTGATCCCACCCGTCCGGTACTGGGCACGGAAGAATACAAAGATCGTCAACTGGTATTTGTGAAAGAAATCCGTCGGGCGAGTGAAAACGGTACGGCTTCTTCCATGATTACGGGTGAAGAAAACAGCGGTGCTCGTTTCAACAAGTACCGTCCGGGTCGTCAGTCCGAGACGAAGTATTGGAGTAACGACTGGGCCTTGTACCGTCTGTCGGAGATCTACTACAACAAAGCCGAAGCTCTCATGCGGAAAAGCGGTGGTACCGCTACGGCTGAAGCCGTGAAACTGGTGAACGATGTTCGCAAGCGGGCGTTCTCCGCTGCTGATTTCGAGAAAGAAGCCTATACTACGGCTACGCTGACGTTGGATGAAATGCTGGCCGAACGCGGTCGCGAGTTCATCTTCGAAGGCAAACGTCGGACGGATCTGATTCGCTTTGGCAAATTCGTGACCGCCAGCTGGTGGGATCATACGCCGAGCGGTGATCAGAACAAGAACCTGTATCCGCTGCCGCAACGTCAGTTGGCAGCTAACCCGAACCTGAAGCAAAACCCGGGTTATCCGGCTCAATAAGGGATTGATGGGAGGATTAACGGACGGAGCAACGTATGCTGCGAACGTTAATCCTCTTTTTTCTACTTGCCGCCTTTTTTTCAACATTTTACCATCATGCAATTGAAACAACCGTATAAACCTCTGCTCTGGGGGTTGATGGTCGGCTGCGTGCTTCACTCCGGTGTTTGGGCTCAGCAGACGCCCACGGGGCAGGCCTTGAAGCTGACTGATCTGAGTGCCTTCAAGAAACCGAATGGTTCGAACTGGCAGATTGTAGGGGACGCGTCAGCTCCCCTGTCGGCCACGCTCAGTACGAGCAAAGGCTCAGGAGTACTGGTCAATCTTCCCAACGAGAAAAACAAAGCCAACCTACTTTCTACGCTCGAACACGGAGACATCGATCTGGAGCTTGACTACCTGATGGCCAAAGGCTCCAACTCGGGCATTTACCTGCAGGGTCGTTACGAAATCCAGCTTATGGACAGCTGGGGCGTCAAAGGAGCTAAAATTGGTGATAACGGTTCCATCTACCAACGCTGGGACGAAAGTCGCGGAGCGGGTAAAGAAGGCTACGAAGGCCAGGCCGCCCGCCAAAATGCCAGCAAGGCTCCCGGTCTGTGGCAACACCTACGTATCTCCTTTCAGGCTCCTCGCTTCGATGCCAAAGGCGTAAAAGTGGAAAATGCTCGCATCGTTCGACTGGAACTCAATGGCGTGGCCATTCACGAAAACGTAGAGCTTTCGGGTCCCACGCGGGGTCCGCTGGCCAATAATGAAGTAGCCCGTGGCCCGATCCTGATTCAGGGCGATCACGGAGCCGTGGCTTTCCGTAATATTCAGTATACAGCGTACGATACACCTCGTCCCGCTTTAACCTCTCTGACCTATCAAGTATACACCGGTGCTTACGACAAGGAACCCGATTTGAAGACGGCTACGCCAGCTTCGAAAGGAAATGCCAAATCCCTGTCGGCTGGTGTCGTTTCCACGCCAAGTAACTTCCTGATTCAGTACAAAGGCACGCTGCAAGTGAAAGAAGCGGGTTCGTACACGATGCAGGTCGTAGGCGTCAACGGTTTTACCGCGTTGAAAGTAAATGGCAAATCGGTCGGGGAATGGTCCATGCGGAGTGCTCCCGTAACGGTAGAACTCCCCGCTGGGAATGTGCCGGTTGAACTGATGTATTCCAAAATCAACGGTCGCGGTGCACCTTCGCTCGGACTGATGATCTCAGGTACGGGTCTGCGGCCTTATTATCTGGGCGATGGAAATGCGGAAGGCATGACGGGTAACGAAAATGGACCCATCCTGATTGAAGCGAATAACCCGATTGTTCACCGCAGTTTCATGGACGTACCGAATGGCCGCGAGCGGGTACGCGTCACGCATGCCATCTCCGTCGGTAGTCCGGAAGAGGTGCATTATACCTACGATCTTGACAAGGGAGCCCTGGTGCAAGTCTGGAAAGGGGAATTTCTCGACGCTACCCCCATGTGGAATAGCCGGGGCGATGGCTCCTCACGGCCTACGGGTATGGTACAACGGTTCGGTGTGCCGGCTTTGAGCCTGAGTCGTCTGTCTTCGCCGCAGGCGGCCTGGGCTGCGGATACGGTGGGTAGTCAGTTCCGTCCGAAAGGCTATACGCTGAAGGAAAATCAGCCTACGTTCCGCTACCAGAGCTACGGTTCGCTAGTACAGGATGCCATTCAGGTATTGCCCGGTCGGGAAGGCGTAAAACGTGAAATCACGGTAGAAAAACCCGCCGCTGATCTGTACGCCCGTCTGGCTCAGGCCGAGCGTATTCAAACGCTGAATGATCAGTTGTACCTGATTGGTGACAAAGCCTACTACATCCAGTTGGAGGGTGGTGTGAAACCCCTGATTCGTCAGGTGGACGGCCAGCAGGAACTGCTCGTGCCCATGCGTAGTGGAAAACTCAGTTACTCCCTTTTATTCTAAGCAATCGTTATGGCTTTATTGCATACTTCCTGGTTTCGTCGGGCGTCGATGCTGGCTTCGCTGGCACTAACGACTACGCTTGCCGTGGCTCAGGAATCACCCAAAGAAGAAGATTTTTTCCGCATCTTTCGCGTACCTGCTCCCGAAGGCACGCTACTGGAAGTGGGCGGAATGACCGTGTTGCCCAACGGGGATTTGGGCGTATCCACCCGTCGAGGCGACATCTATATTGTTGAAAACCCCACGAGCCGTCGCCCGTTTTTCCGCAAGTTCGCGAGTGGTCTGCACGAAATACTGGGTATGGTGTACAAAAACGGCTCCTTTTACTGTGCCCAACGCGGGGAGTTAACCAAACTGACCGATACGGATAAGGATGGTAAAGCCGATGTGCTGGAAACGGTATACGCCTGGCCTTTGTCGGGTCACTATCACGAGTACAGCTTCGGCCCCAAAATTGCTCCGGATGGTAGCTTCTTTGTTTCGGGCAACGTGGCTTTTGGGAACGAAGAATGGTGGGCGGGCGAAAGTCGCGTCCCCTGGCGGGGTTGGGTGATGAACATTACCGAAGACGGGCAAATGAAACCCTGGGCTACGGGCGTACGCTCGCCCTGCGGTCTGGGTATCATCGACGGTGAATTATTCTATAGCGACAACCAGGGCGACTGGATTGGTTCGGGTGGCGTATGGCACCTGAAAAAAGGAGCCTGGGTGGGTCACCCGGCGGGTTTACGCTGGTCGGACCTGCCGAACTCACCCGTGAAGATTAAGCAGGAGGACGTGTACGCGATTGTGGATTCCCGTCGTCGTCGCGATGCCAATGGCCGGGCCATTAAACCCGAAAACGTGGTCGACGAAACGCCGATTCCTTTATACACGCTGAAAGAGAAATTCCCGGCCTTGCAATTGCCCGCCGTGTGGTTACCCCACGGGATCCAGGGAATTTCCAACTCCGAGATTCTCGAAATTCCTCAGGGTAATTTCGGTCCGTTCGCCGGACAGGTACTGGTAGGCGATCAGGGACAGTCGAAGATCATGCGGGTATTCATGGAAAAAATTAACGATGAATACCAGGGCGCTTCCTTCGATTTCCGGGCGGGCTTCCAGTCCGGTGTACTGCGGATGGCCTGGGGTAAAGACGGATCACTGTTCGTCGGTGAAACCAACCGGGGCTGGGGCTCTGCTGGTGAAGCCAGCGAAGGGCTGCAACGCCTGGTCTGGAACGAAAAAACACCGTTCGAAATGAAGGCCGTACGGGCCATGCCGGATGGGTTTGAAATCGAATTTACGCAACCCGTGGATCGGAAGTCGGCCGAAGATCTGGCGTCGTATACGGTGGATAGCTTCGTTTATAAGTACCATCCGGTTTATGGTAGCCCCCCGATTTTGCGGGAGAGCAATGCCATTAAAGGCGTCAAAGTATCGGAAGATGGACTGAAAGCCCGCCTGATTGTTGATAACCTGCGTCGCTACTACATCCACGAACTGCGTTTGGATGGTGTGCGGAGTACGGAAGGCTTCTATTCACTCGTACACCCGCAGGCGTTCTATACCCTGAACAATATTCCAACGGGTAAAAAATTGGCGATGAGCGAAGTCAGTACGCGGAGCACGGCCGTAGCCGCTGAAACGCCCGCTCCGGAAAAAGAAACCCCGGCTACGGGTACTGGGAAAACGGCTCCTGCTAAAACCGGACCAAAAACTGTAAAGGTAAACGTACCGAGCTACGATGAAGTGAAGCCCTTACTCACCAAACATACCTGTCTGGCCTGCCATCAGACCAGCAAGCGTCAGGTGGGTCCGGCATATACGGAAGTAGCCAAGCGGGGCTATACCAACGAAAAAATTGTTGAGCTGATTCACAATCCCAAGCCTGAAAACTGGCCGGATTACGCCACGGAGATGCCGCCCATGCCGCAGGTTCCGAAAGCAGATGCGCTGAAAATTGCAGCCTGGATTAATTCGTTGAAAAAGTAATCGCTTTTTGCAACGATTTTCGCTACGTCCGGTGGCTTACTGTTTCAGTAAGTCACCGGACGTACGATTTTTTATGGGTATCTTTCGCTATACAAACTAGAAATGACAATGGCAGAGGAAAGACCCATGCACGGACTGATGAATCACTTTAGCCAGCCCGGCACCCTGGAATGGATTGGCTTACGAACCGGTCCGCGTAAACCCGTAGAATCCGTATCCGAAACCTACGTACGCATCGGTACGGGACTGGATGGCGACCGTTACAAAGGTCAACCCGAAAGCAAGCGACAGGTAACGCTGATTTCCCGCGAACACCTCGACGCCGTTGCTTCTTTCGTTGGTCGCGAACAGGTAGACCCGGCTGACGTACGCAGAAACCTGGTCATTCGGGGCGTGAACCTACAGGCCTTAAAAGGTAAACAGTTTAAAATCGGCGAGGTCGTACTCGAATACACGGGCGAATGCCATCCCTGCAGTCGCATGGAAGAAGTGCTCGGTGTGGGTGGATACAATGCCATGCGGGGACACGGCGGCATTACCGCGAAAGTCTTACAGGAAGGAAACATTCAGGTCGGTGATTCGCTGGAAGTACTCGACGAAGTACAAGCGTCTGAAAAAGAGTAGCCAAACGCGAGAATTTACCGGATCGGATCCATCAAATCCGAGCCTGCTTTCTCTATATTTACGTAGCCCTAATGAAAAGGTAAGTACGCTTTTCCGCCCGGTGTGTGATTCTTTTCAAAGGTAGGGGCCTGATCGCTTGTCAGGACCTATCGGGCTATAAGCCTACCTTGCGTATCCGATCCGGCTCTGGAATGAAAACGTTTATCCACCGTTTAATTAGCTTACCCTTTATTCAGCTATCCGGAGCGAATGTCTGGATGTTACTGGGTATTGTTTCCTGGACCGTACCCCTGGGCAATTTTGTATGGCTGGGTAAACCCTACGTTCAGAACGGGAAAATTTTTCTCGTGACCACCACGGCCTCGTACCTGATTGTTTTTGGCGGATTATTGATTCAGGCGGTACTTATCCGTCGAATCATCAGCCGATATCCAGGTATCGAACAAACGCCGAAACGGATTGCTCTGGAGTTGGGGGTATTTATCTTGATGAATACCGTGGTTACCGTTCTTATCTTCTGGGGCGTGTACAAACAGGTAGGAGTCTATGAGCAAATGGCGACTTTTGCTCCCACCTTTTCTACGTATGTAACGATTGGTTGCATCAGTATTACGGCCAGTTTCTTAACGGTAGGCTTGTACGAGAGTTATTATACTTTCCAGAAATGGAAAGAAAAGACGCTCATGGCCGAGGCGTATAAACGTGAAGCCCTGGTCAACCAGCTGGAAATTCTCAAAAATCAGGTCAATCCACACTTTCTCTTTAACAGTCTGAATGTGCTTTCGATGCTGATTACGGAGGAACCCCGTCAGGCGGAGCAGTTCGTCGAACAGCTGGCCCGCGTCTATCGGTACCTCCTGCAGACCAATGATCAGGATTTGGCCCGCCTTTCCCAGGAACTGGATTTCATCGAAGCCTACTATCATTTGCTCCGGACCCGCTATCAGCAAGGGGTTGAACTCTCGATTGAGGTAGCCGCTTCGTATCGGGAGTGGTTATTGCCCCCGCTAACGCTACAGTTACTGGTTGAAAACGCGGTGAAACACAACCGAATCCAGCCCCATCAGCCCTTACGAATTACCATTGATGTTACCGAAGAAGGCTGGTTACGGGTAGGTAACAACCTGCAACGCAAAACGACGCGGGTGGTATCGCATCAGGTAGGACTGGCTAACATTGCGTCCAAGTATCGCCTGCTGGCTCAGCCCGAGCCTATTATTAGTGACACCGACGGTCATTTTGTGGTAACCATGCCTCTCCTGGCTCCGGCTCTGATCTAAAACCGAGGAAAGTAGTGTATACCGGCAGTTGAGCCTTATTTTTGCAAGCTCAAGTAACGAGCCTTATGAAATATAAAAAGCATCTTTTCATCTGTACCAATCAAAAACCTGCCCCGAAGCGTTCCTGCGGCGAAGAACACGGACTGGCTCTGGTAGAAGCCTTCAAGGGTAGAATCAAGGAACTGGGTTTGCAAGTCGATATCCGGGCTCAGAAAACGGGTTGTCTGGACGTATGTGCATTCGGACCCGCCATGGTCGTGTATCCGGAAGGCGTATTTTACGGAAATGTACAATTATCCGACGTAGAAGAAATTGTTCAGAGCCATCTCGTTGGTAATCAGGTCGTCGAACGTCTGAAGCTTAACGTATAGGATTTATTCGAGTGTTAGCTTGGTAAAAAAAGACTCTTTCTGATCTTGGGAAGAGTCTTTTTTTTTGTAGTCATTTACGATTCGAGTAAATAATTCCCCATTTTTCATCGTTATGACTACGGGGTAAGATTCCTAATGAGTGTATTGATTATCAGAGACGTATAGATTGTTTTAACGCTCTTTAACAAATCTCAAGTTCATTTTTAAACTCCGGGCGACCTTTTTTTCGTAGGTACATCCGTAAACAATCTTTAGTAAAGCCATGAAACGCGTCATTGTAAAAGGTATGTGGATGATGGTTTTGGTTTCCACGCTTAGTTCCAGTTTTTTCTCGTGTAACCGAAACGCTCAAGAACCGAAAAAGTCCAAGTTTAATAAAACCCAGAAAGGTGCGGCCATCGGCGTAGGTGCCGGAGCCGTAGTAGGGGGCGTGATTGGTAGTGCTTCGAAGAACACCGCAATCGGAGCGATCCTGGGAGCCACCGTAGGGGGTGCCGCCGGAGCCATCATTGGTCGTAAGATGGATAAACAGGCCAAGCAGATTGAGAAAGATATGGGCGAAGCAGCTAAGGTAGAACGCGTCGGGGAAGGAATTCGCGTAACGATGGATGGCCAGTTACTCTTTGCCTATAACTCGACGGAAATCAGTCCGCAAACCCGCGAAAATCTGGCCAAACTAGCCGAAACGCTGAAGAAAAATCCCGATACGAATTTGCTCATTGAAGGTCACGCTGATAATCGCGGAACGGCCGAATACAATCAGGATTTATCCGAACGCCGGGCCGCTGCCGTATCGAGCTTTTTGCGTCAGGAAGGCGTAGGGGCTAGTCGGATGACGATCAAAGGTTACGGTTTCAATCAACCCGTAGCCAGCAACGATACCGAAGACGGTCGTCGCCTGAACCGCCGAGTAGAAATCGCGATTTCTGCGAACGAACAAATGAAACAAGACGCTCAGAAGGGACAATAAGTAAATTACAGTAATACATTCATCGCTCAACCCTTATCATCCATGAAAAAATTAGCAATCATTTTTGCCTTCTGTCTGGCTACGACCAGCGTTTTTGCCCAGTCTACTACGGCTCGTACCGGTATTCGGGGGGGATTCTCGGCCAGTAACCTTCGCATTAAAGAATATACGGAACGCAATCCTTTGTACGGGTTCCACGTCAGTGCCTTTACGCAAATTCCGGTGATTACCGATTTTCTGTATATCCAGCCGGAAGTAGGCTATACTAACAAGGGAACGCGGGCGACCTTTAATGTTGCTGGTTTTGAAAATGAGAGCAAGTTCAAATTGAACTACGTTGAAGTACCCGTGCTTGCTACATTTAAGATAGGAGACTTTGTCGACATTCACGCCGGTCCGTATTTCGGTTACCTGTTGAAAGCTGCGGCAGAAAACAAGAATAATATCGCAGGTAGCTCATCGACGCTATTGGATACCGATAATTTCAAGCGGTTTGATTATGTGGTAGGAGCGGGTTTAACGCTGTACTTTGGTAAATTCCTGATTAGTACGCGGTACAACCTGGGTCTGCAAAAAGTGGCGGATTCGTTTGTAGCTCAGCAAGTGTTGGGCAATGCGAAAAATACTTCCGCTCAACTCTCGGTTGGTGTAACACTTTAATTAGCTTTCCTTTTCACCCATAAAAAGAGCGACTCCTACAAGAGTCGCTCTTTTTGATGATCAATGATCAGGTAAAAATCAGATTTCCAGATGTTCAGGACTGATGTTCAGGATCTCTTCCAAGTATTCCCTGGAATTGGATAATCGAGGCACTTTATGCTGGCCGCCTAGTTTCCCCTTTACTTTCATCCATTCGTAGAAAGTTCCGTGCGGTACCATATGTACAACGGGACGAATCAGAGCCAGATCAAAGCTGCGTTTGGCATCGTAATCAGAGTTAACCTGTCGAAGGGTTTCGTCGAGTACATCCACAAACACATCCGGATTATCGGGTGGTGTCGAAAACTCAATTACCCATTCGTGGCCGCCGCGATTGCCGTGCCGACTGCTGCCATTCCCCATGTATACCGGAGCCGCGGTATAGTCGGCGATAGTGGCTCCCGTCGCCTGGCAGGCCCGCGTTAGGGCCGTTTCGGCGTTTTCAATGATGACTTCCTCACCGAACGCGTTAATAAAGTGTTTGGTACGACCAGAAATTTTAATGCGGTAGGGATACTTGGAAGTAAAGCGTACAGTATCGCCAATCAGGTACCGCCACAAACCGGCATTGGTTGAAATGACTACGGCGTAATTGCGGTTGAGTTCAACCTCGGGTAAGGTATAGGCTTTGGGATGCGTTTTACCGAGCTCTTCCAGCGGAACAAATTCGTAAAAAATGCCATAGTCCAGCATGAGTAATAATTCATCTACCCGACTCAAATCATCCTGTAAACCAAAGAAACCTTCGGAGGCATTATACGTTTCCAAATACCGGACGGTATCGCCTTTAAAGACTTCTTTTCGGAACAGCTCCCGGTAGGGCTGAAACGCCACGGCCCCGTGAATGAAGACTTCGAAATTCGGCCAAACCTCCAGAATATTCTTTTTACCCGTCAGTTCCAGTACCTTCTGAATGAGCACCAGCGTCCAGGTAGGTACGCCCAGCGCACTGGTAACGTTGACCTGCGAAACTTCTTCGGCCATCCGTTGAATTTTGGATTCCCAACCGTCCATCAAGGCCGTTTGTAGGGAAGGCGTACGAATGAACTGAGCCCAGGAAGGCAAGTTTTTCATGACTACTGCCGAAATATCACCCGTTACCGTACGTTCGTTGAGCTGGTTTTGGGCTAAACTTCCCCCAATAGACAGACCTTTTCCTTCAAACACCCGCGTATCGGGCTTATGGTCTACCCAAAGGGCCATCATGTCCTTACCCGCCCGGAAATGCCCTTCATCGAGGGCTTCGCGGGTGACGGGGATATATTTGCTACGGGCGTTGGTCGTGCCCGAAGATTTCGAGAAAAAGCGAATGGGTGAAGGCCACAGGACGCGATCTTCCCCTTTCATCACCCGTTCAATGTACGGAAATAGATCTTCGTAGGTTGAAACAGGAACCTCTCGTTGGAAATCGGCGAGACTACGAATCTGGCGGTATCCGTACTGTTTACCCCACACCGTTGACCGTCCCGAACGAATCAATCGTTGGAGTTGGCGTTCCTGAATAGGCCAAGGATCACGGCGGAAGGCTTCAATACGGGCCATCCGACGTTGTAGAATCCAGACCAGCGTATCATTAAAAAGGGGTAGCATAGGCATGCTGAAGCTTAACGGACGAAGGGTTTTAGAACATTTCAGTGCGAATCACCATATCCACGAAAACCAGAGACTCAAATCTATCACTTTTTAAATCGATTTGGATAATCCGTAATCAATCCATCCACCCCGAGTTGTTGAAGATGCAGCATGGTTCGCCGCTCATTAACGGTCCAGGGTATGACTCGAATGCCCAAGGCATGAGCGTTTCGTACGGTTCGCTTCGAAATGAATCGATACTCCGGGCTAAAAATATCGGGCCGGAATCCTAGTTTTTCCAAGCTACGCTTTAGCCCTTTCCTTATAACAAGCAAGGAAAGCGTATTGTTGGGAAAGGTGCCCGCCTCTTGCTGGGCTTTCCAGTACTGCAATACAGCAACGTCAAAACTTTGAATACAAAAGCGTTCGGCCGGAATCGTCAGTAGCTGAGCTACCCGTCGACACATTATCTCGGCAGACGTATGAGCGTTCGTTTTAATTTCAATACTGTACTGCGGCAGAGGTAGCTGGTGCTGCCCGGCATACGCATCCACTATCTCAATCACTTCGCTTAACAGAGGCTTGTAGGCCGCTTTAGGGTTTTGCTCCGGAAAAGCAGCATTGCCGCGTAGCCCGACATCGTACCTTTTAATGCGGTCATAGGACATCTGATCCAGCCGTAAGGTTTTCGCTTCAGTCCGGCTTAGGGGCGTTCCATCGGGCTTGGTAGTAAGGCGGGGATTGAAGTACCAGTCGTGAGAAACCACTACTTGCTGATCCTGCGAAAGTACCACGTCAAGCTCCAGGGTAGATACACCCAGCTCCAAAGCTTTCAGAAAAGCCGGAATCGTATTCTCCGGTTCCAAACCCCGACAGCCCCGATGCCCCTGCACGTCAAATGATTGAGCCGTACCTACGCAGGAAAGCAGCATGAGTAGATAGAAAAGCAACCGCATGGCTGAACATTCGAGGCTGAAAAAGTAATACGAAAACTTCAAAAAAGATAATCTTATCCGAATATTCATGCGTACAGGAGAAGCATTCACCTACCTACTAGCGTAGAAATCCTAGTATAGTCGTCTTCTCATTCCTCCAAACGAACAAAAAAAAACCGCTTCGGGAGGAAGCGGTTTTTATGGCCTAAGTGAGCTTAGATATTCTGTAACATCGTTAGGCGGCGGTATACACCTTCTTCTACTTCCACAAGTTCTTCGTGGCTACCCCGTTCGACAATTTGTCCCTGGTGTAGGATAAGAATTTCGTCGACATCCTTGATGGTACTCAAGCGGTGGGCAATCACCAGCGTGGTTTTATCGACCATCAGATGATCCAGGGCTTCCTGAACGGATTTTTCCGATTCCGTATCCAACGCAGAGGTCGCTTCATCCAAAATGAGAATGGAGGATTTTTTGAATACGGCCCGGGCAATACTCAAGCGTTGACGCTGACCCCCCGACAGCCGGATGCCCCGATCGCCGATGATGGTTTGGTACCCTTCTTCGGTCTGGGTAATAAAATCATGGGCGTTGGCTACTTTAGCCGCGTGAATGACTTCCTCCATCGTCGCGTTGGGCTGACCCAGGGCGATGTTGTTGAAAATCGTATCGTTAAAGAGAATGATTTCCTGTGATACGAAACTCATCTGATTCCGTAGGGACTCCATCTTATAGTCCCGTACATCGCGACCATCAATCAGAATCTCGCCGTCGGTCACGTCGTAGAAACGTGGGATAAGATCCGCAATCGTTGATTTACCCACACCCGAAGGTCCAACGAGAGCCATTTTCTTGCCTTTTTCAAGCGTGAAGCTCATGTTTTGTAACACCGCCGCATCGCCGTACTGGAAGGAGACATTCCGGAATTCAATTTTATCCCGGAAGTTGGTTAGTTCTACGGCATCGGGTTTATCCTCTACTAAGATAGGTTTGTCCAGAATTTCCAGAATACGCTCACCGGCGGCCCGTCCCTGCTGAATATTCGTAAGGGCTACGACGATAGCCTTCGCGGGGCGAATTACCTGCGAGAAAATGGCAATGAACGCGATGAAAGCACTCGCCTGCAAGCCTCCTTCCTGACTCAGCACCAGACTACCCCCATACACCAGAATACAGGCTACTACAAAAACACCCGACGCCTCCGAAAAAGCCGGAGCCAGTTCGCGACGTTTGAAACCCTGCGAGCTGGCTTTGCGGTAAAAGTCGTTTTCCTGACTAAAGCGTTTCAGGATAAAGGGCGTCGCATTGAAGGAACGAATGATTCGCATGCCCATCAGCGATTCATCCATCAGCGTTAGTAAACGGCCCATGGAAGCCTGTACGTCCTGAGCTTCCTTGCGTAGGCTTTTGGTAACCGCGGCAATCCCTATCGCCGATATGGGAATGATAATCAGCGTAAATAAGGTCAGCTTCGTAGAAATGGCAAACAGAGCAATGAAGTAGCCAATGAAGGTATACGGTTCTTTGAAAATAACTTCAAGCGAACTGGAGGCTACACTCTCAATCGCATATACGTCCCCGTTGAGTCGGGAGAGCAAATCGCCCTTGTGCTCTTTGGTGAAATAACCCAGATGCAGGTGATTAATCTTTTCGAAAAGTGCTTCTCTCAATCGTTTGACCAGCATGGTACGGGCATTGAGCAGGCAACGCTGAGCGAAATACCGGAAGGTGTTCGATAGCAATACCGAAGTCACGATCATAGCTGCTAAAAAGTACAGGGCGTAGATGGGATCGCTGACTTTGAACTGGTAAATCAAATGATAGAAATAGTCCTTAAAGTAGCTGCCTGAAAGCGTAAACTCAGGTTCCCGGGCGTATTTCGCGGCCTCTTCGGCAATGTGTGAAGAGTCAAATAAAAAATTCAGAAGGGGGATAATCAGAGCGAATTGAAAAACGCTGAAAAAGACCGACGCTAACGTAAACAGAAAAAACGGAATGATGAATTTTCTGAGTGGCGTTACGTACTTCAGAAGACGACTATAGATTTTCATTTACTTGCTAACTTCTAAATTTTTTAGGGAGTAAGAACGCTGATCCATTATTTGAAGAAGATCAACACACGTATCGCCCCCAGAATCAACGAATGAAAGATAAATTTATGTATGGATAGAGGCTTTGCCGGGGCAAAAATAAAGTCGGACGCAGGGAATGACACCTTAAGCGGACTATTTTTCCATCGATCTGCAAAAGCACTTAGAGCAAAAAAGGCTCCTCAACAGCCCTTTAGAGACCCACTTTCACTAGTCAAACGTTGGAAATAGTGAAAAAAAAAGGATAAAAATGAGCGGTATGCTGGCGGGAAAAGAAACAAAATACCTTTTTAATGACTTTATTAATACTTAGGTATGAATCAGAGAAGTAAGACGTTCATACCCGTAAAAATACCGATCCATTCGCTAAAAAAAGAGGTAGTAAAACCGGGTCTTCTGAAGAAAATGAACAATAAGATTCCTGCTGAATCGGTTAACTATACTCGCCATGCGTAGGCCCGTTTGCTCATTATTTGTTGGGGTGAATCCAACGCTTGCTCCACAAATGGTGTCTAGACAAGCAGAGTAGCGATGCTGGAAAGCTTTTTTAGGTCTTCCACGCGTGGATCCCAGCGGTCTTAAGCTAGTCAGGTTCATTCGTATTTCATTCGTCTGCATTCGCAGGAACAAGCCCATTTTGGGACCGGCTCCCTATCGTCAGAACCTGCTCTATCTAGGTAGCGGATGCAGTCATGTCTTTAAAATGTATAGGAATTTATGTCCTCAATAATCCTTGATTGTGGTTTAATGAAGTTTCCCAACTCGGGTTTGTATCACTACTGCTTAAATATGAGCGAACAGGTGAACAAACTGTTGCGAAAACAGCAAAAGCCGCCGATGATGATGTACGTACCGCCCGCCGAACGGCTTCAAATTCAGCCGGAGAAGCATCATATCATCGAACGGAAATGGCATAAAATCTGGAAACCCTTTCTGGCCGGCTGTAAAGTCTGGCACGCTCCGTTTCAATCGGGCCGTATTATTCCGGAGCGGGATAGCGACACACGGGTGGTACTGACGGTGCATGATTTGAATGCCCTGCACGAAGGCAAAGCCCGGGAGGAACAACTCCGCAGTCTAGCCCATACGCAAAACCTCATTGACCGAAGTGATGCCATTGTTTGCATCTCGGAATTCACTAAAAATGACGTACTCAATAATTGTGACGTAAATGGTAAGCCCATTCACGTCATTCACAATGGCCTCAATAAGCTGAGTACGCCCTACCTGGAGGCTACTTCTTACCGTCCCCGTCGCCCTTTTCTGTTTGGGCTGGGTTACGTAAATACGAAAAAGAATTACCACGTACTGCTGCCCTTACTACTGGCCAATCCCGATCTGGAGTTAGTCGTAGCGGGACATCACGATGAACCCGAATACGCGTCCCGCATGTGGACGATGGCCGAGGATATGGGCGTGAGTGATCGGCTTTATTTGGCCGGGCCGATTTCGGAAAGTGAGAAGGCCTGGTACCTGGATAACTGCATGGCCTTTTTGCATCCTTCCTTGGCCGAAGGGTTTGGCTTTACCGTCGTGGAAGCCATGTCGTTTGGTAAACCCGTCTTTATTTCGAATCTGACTTCGTTACCCGAAATCGGCGGTGATGCCGCCTTCTATTTCTCCGATTTCGAAGCCGAGCACATGCAACGCGTGTTCCGGGAGGGCATGCATACGTATAATACCACGCCACTCGCTGAGCAGTTGAAGAAAAGAGCCGAAAACTTTAGCATGGAACGCAGTGCCAGCCAGTACCTGGATGTGTATCAATCACTACTCTAGAAAAAAATAAGCTCGCCACTGCTGAAGTGGCGAGCCATTTACGGGGGTCAGAATAGACAATTAATGCTTGCTGGGTAGGGGTAAATGAAAGGTGCCTTCCGTGAGAACCAGCGAATCTTTTTTACTCTGCTGCTTGTACCCATTCCCTTCGGGATCGATGGAAGAATCAAAGCCCGTTGTTTTGGTGATCACTTTATCTTCCATTTTGTTCATCAGTCGGCCCATGCCGCCGAATACCGTAGCACTCGATTTTTCTTTCCAGTACGAGCCTGCCAGTACGCCACTAAACGTAGCTTCGAGCGAACCGTCGGCATTCTTCTTCACGACTACCGTTTCATCATTATTTTGGGATTTGCCCACGTGGTATTCCATGCGAGGCTCCCGGGTTTCTTTTACGTACTTAATCACCGCCAGACCTTTGTAGCCGCTACCGGCTTGAACCTTGGCTTTATTGCCCTTACTATCGGCTTTATCGGCGTCTACGACCAGATACGTACCGGGCTCAATGCCGTCCGTATGATCGTAACTGCCCAGCCAGATACGTAAAGACTGATCAGGCTTACTCGTATTGGCGGTAATCCACCAGTACGCTCCAATGCGAATCCGGCGGGGTTGGCTCTGGAATTCTTCCCCGTTAATTTTTGCCTTCAGGGTATTTGCATTCGGAAGTTGGGCCAGTGCTGCAGTCGAAAACAGAAGGCCGACTAGGATGGAAAAGAGTTTCATGGTGCGTTAAATCAGAAAGGAGTGCGAAAAGGAATGCTACACGCTTAGTCGTGATCCAGTTGCGGAAGAGAAACACCGCTTTCATTATTTTTCAAGTAAAAAAGAACGGACGCGTGGGTTGGCATAAACGTCCGTTCAGGTGCGACTTCTACTGTTTTAAGAACAAAACGATTTTGGTGGTGTAGCCCTCGGACTTTTCGGTGATGCTGATCTTAAGCGAGCTGCTTGAGACTTCATCTACTTTCCAAACAACGGCCTCATTGGGATTGCCTTCCTCGTACATCTTAAAAGTCTTATTTTGAGCGTTATAGCTCCAGAGGCTGTTTGCCGATACGGGAACTTCCGTATCCGGCTCTTCGTCGGGGGGGCATACTTTACTTCCTTCGCTGCCGGAGATCTTACCGCTTTTCTCGAAACGAATGCGATCATCTTTGGCACATTCGGGAAATTCATCGACTAAATCGCCACCCGTTTCTTCACCGCTTTCGTCCTCGGTAAGGGTAAAAATGAAAGATTGAATCTTTAAATCTTTTCCCGCACAGGGCAGCGATGAAGTACCATTGTTGCCACCACCGCCACCACCGGGCTGTTCCTGGCCCGGGTTATCGGGATCAACGGGTTCGGGATCTTTTTTACAGGAGCTAACCAGCAGGATTAGGCCAAACAATACCATTTTAAGCGAAAGAGATACAGAGAAACGTGACATGATTGAAGGTTGTTTGATAGAATACTGATACAAAGGTTGAACAGACGAATGAAAAGGGGAGGGCTGATTCGAGTCAATTGGTAAATGAGCGTACTGAATCCACAAAAAAGCGACTTCGATTGAAGACAGGAACGGAGCATGCGATCATTTATAGACCTTTAGGTATTGATTTAGAATACCAGTAAGCGGTCTGGTTAGGGCAGACTCTGGAAGTATTTGTACAGAGCCACGAGTTCTTTTTCCTGATACTGAGCGGTCATTTTCCAGGGCATATCTTCATTCTTGAGGACACGTCCTTCGGGCGTATGACCGGTTCGAAGGGTATGGATGAACTGCTGTTGGGTCCATTTACCCACGTGGCCACTACGGGTCAGATCGGGTACGGGGGGCGAACCGGGAGCGGCCCCTTCACCTCCCTTGAAGGTAGGCTGATGGCAACCCGAGCAGGATACGGCCAGGTATTTTCCCTGAGCAATACCACCGCTGGTATCGGCCTGCGTCAGAAGAGCTCGGTGGTGGTCGATTTTTTCAACCGACAGCAGCGGCATTTTATCCAGATACGAAAATACCTGAACGACGGGCCCCAGTTTGATCGGAGCCCAGGCCTGATCCACGGGGGGCAGTTGACGGCAGTACGCAATCAGGGCGGCCATATCTTGCTGAGAGAGCAGGGTAGTCTCGTGCGAGGGCATAAAAATGAGCGGTCGTCCATTATGGCCCACGCCGTGTCGTAAGGCCCGTATCCAGTCTTCGGCGGCGTAGTCGCTGGGTAATCCGCCTTTTCCACGCGTTAGGTTGGTGGCAACGAGTCGGCCCATGGGCGGCTCATCGATCATTACTTTTCCGGCCAGATTTTCACCGTGACATTCGATGCAGCCTTTGATGAGAGCGACGTGTTTCCCGCGTTCAATACTCAGGGAGTCGGTAGGAATGGGAAAACTTTCGCGGGCAAAGTCGTAGGTTTTTTCGACGCGTTCCGTAATGTTTCGGGCAATGACGGCGTAGGCGATGCCCAGCAGTAGGACGAGGGAGCCCAGTACTATGCCGGTCCCTTTTAGGATTTTTACCAACATTATTGAAAAGAGGAATAAGAAAGGTGAAGGTGAAAACAAGAGAGATCCTACGCTTGGGTATGACTCAAATCGCAGGAATCTCTCCAGACGTTGATTGAAAGGTTGAACGGTACTAACTCCTTAAATCCCTTAACCAAGTAGAAATCGGTTTGGTGATACAAAGATTTGCCTGGCCCGGCTGCTTCCAAGGAGCGTACCTACTCAAGTGAAGCTTCTGAGGGATGAATCGCCGAAAAAGCCCGATCAATTGTATCGGGCTACGTGCGAGCAATTGGACGATTAACTGTCAGATTATCAGTTGTGTATAATAAAATCTTGAACTTTTCGGCTGGTGCTACCTAAAATACAGTTCATGCAGGGCTTGTCTCAGTTGAACCAGCGAAGCGTTTAACCCCTTGCACGAAGGAGGTACGTTTGCAGGGATCTTTATCCACCCAAACGCTACCCGACTATGCATCCGAACCTTCACCGAAAGCCAGCAGCTTCGCTATACACTACCTCTTTAGTCCGAGTCTGGACGGTACTTTATAGGGTATAGAAGAAACTCGGTTCGCAGTTCATGTATCCTTTTTGACAATTCAGTCAGAAATCTTTCCCGCTCAGGGTAGATCCGGCTCAGGGGTTTACTAAATCCAGTGTAGCTTTACCTACCCTGACCAAGCCCCTAAGAAATGCCCCTTTCATTGCTGCTACGCCAAGTGGCAAGGGCCCTGAACATTCGACCGAAGTTTGAAAATCAGGACCCGTTTATGCCCCGATTATTTCCTTTTTTGGAACAACGCAATTTGTTCAGGGGTGGCCTGCTCTGGTTATTGATTGTCGTGTATACGCCCGTATTCTGTTACCTGTTTTGGGGAAGCTTGTACTGGGCTAGCTGGACGAACCTGCTGGGCATTTCCCTGATTATGTTCGTTTTTAACGCGTTGGATGCGTTTTTTCTACAATGGCTGGCTCAGCAAATTGGCGTGTATTTCCCGCATCCGCACCAGTCCGTTCTGCGGCTGAGTAGCATGATCAGTTTGTTTGTAGGCATTAACTTCTTTCTGGGGCAGCAGTTGATGTATGCGTTGGGTGCTACGCAGTGGTTCGGCTATTCCTACAAACCCGCACAGGCTCCGTGGGTACTAGCGGCGATGACGTGTATGAACATTTTACTGGCCGGGGTAAGCGAGGGCGTGTATGCCTTTACGCAGTGGCGGATTCATCAGGAAGAACTCGAAGCCCTTGAACATCAGCAGTTACAAATGCAGCTTGAAGAAGTAAAACAGCAGGTAAATCCCCACTTCCTGTTCAATAGCTTAAATTCTTTGTCCGTACTCATTGCCGATAATCCGCGGCAGGCGGAACGTTTTGTGGACGAGATGGCGACCGTATATCGCTACCTGTTGCAAGCCGGGCAGATGGCTACGCCGGGCGGCGGACTGGTCACGCTGGAAGCCGAACTGCGGTTTTTACAAGCCTACTCGTATTTGCTTCACACGCGTTACGGATCGGCTATTGCCTTGGAAGTGGACGTCTGCGAGGCCGCCCGAACGCAGTACCTACCCGTACTGACGCTTCAGACGCTGGTCGATAATGCCATCAAACACAATGTAGTACTGGCCCAACAACCGTTATCCATTCAGATTCGGGCGACTTCGCCTACGCTATTACGGGTGAGTAATTCCCTGCAAAAACGCTCCGTGACTATTCCCCTCAACCGAGCTGGACTGTCGATGCTTATGGCTCGTTATCACTTGTTACAGGGTGAATCGGTACAGGTGTCGGTGGAAGATCAACGGTATACCGTCGAACTTCCTTTATTGCCATTGGTATGAGAGAGCTGATTCATCGCTGCTTTCCCACGGCACGAAGTCGCTGGATGTACGCCTTCATCGCCCCTTGGATTATTCCCCTGATGGCGTATTTGCTCATTGGGCAACCCTACCTGCAAACGGGGTCGACGTTTGCGGGTGGTACACTGGTAGTCGGGATCCTGAGTACACTCGCTTTTCTAGCCCATAACGAGGTCGCCGATCGCATTACCCGGAAGTATCCGCATTTACGGCAGACCATTAAACGAATTGTCTGGACGACGCTGTGTTTCACGGGTTTATCCGCGTTTTTTCTGTATTCCTACGTAATGACGTTTGCCGTAGGGGGCTTTTTCAATACGGAATTATCGCTGGGAGCCATGCGGGCGAATCAAGGGGTTATTCCTACCTGGAATCGCCTGTTTGAGCGGATGTTTGGTATGGAAGTCACGCCTCCCACGCTCGTTTTTCTGTATGCCTGGGATGTGTTTTGTCTGCTAACCTTCGTCTTTGTTTATGAAGTGTTTTATTCCCTGGAACAATGGCAGGCCAGTCAGAAAAATAAGGAAACGCTCAAAAAAGCCCGTTTACAAGGGCAATTACAGAGTTTGCGGAGCCAGATTAGTCCCCATTTTCTCTTCAATAGTTTGAACTCGCTCTCGTCACTGATTGCCGACGAGCCGCAAAAAGCCGAAGATTTTGTCAATGAAATGGCGAAAGTCTACCGCTATCTCTTGCAAACCAGCGAACGTGAGCTAACGCCGCTCTCGGTAGAGCTGGCCTTCATTCGTTCGTACTACCACTTGCTCAAAACTCGGTACGGAGCTGGGTTACACCTGGATGTAGCCGTCGATCCAGCGTATCTCAAGTACCAGTTGCCACCCCTGACTCTTCAGATGCTGGTGGAAAATGCGGTGAAGCACAACGTCATCCTGGCTACCAAGCCCCTGTACATCCACATTGGAACAACCCCCACGGGCGAATTACTGGTGAGCAATAATTTACAAACTAAAGCCAAACGTCCAGGCGTCGTTGAATCGACCCAGGTAGGCCTAGCGAACATTACCGCCCGTTACCGCTTACTCGATCAACCGGAACCGCAGATTACCAACGGTCCCGACCACTTCAAAATTCTGTTGCCTTTATTCACTGAAAATGTATCTGAAGTATGAACGTTTTAATCGTTGAAGATGAAGAATTAGCCGTCCGCAAGCTGGTTCGCTTGTTACAGGAAATCGAACCCAGCCTAACGGTACTGGCCTCGACGGCGAGTATCGAAGAAACCGTTGACTGGATTGAAGGCAACCGGCAGCAAGGGAATGCCGAGCCGGACCTGATTTTCATGGATATTGAACTGGCCGATGGACAGAGCTTCGCCATCTTCGAACAGGTCGATATTTTCAGTACCATCATTTTTACCACTTCTTACGACGAATACGCCCTGCAGGCTTTCAAAGTCAATAGCATCGACTACCTGCTTAAGCCCGTGCAGCGGGAAGAACTCGAACGCGGGCTTCGCAAGTACCATGATCTGTCGGCTCGTGCACAGCCTTCCTTACCGTTTAACCTGGATCAGGTACTACAGGTCTGGCGAAATCAGTTGCAGACGAAAGAATATCGTAAGCGATTTCTGGTACGGCAGGGGCAACGGCTGTTATCCGTAGAGGTAGCTGAAATTGCCTTTTTCTTTACCGACGAGCGATTCAGCTTCTTTAAAACCCATTCCGGACAGAAGTTTTTGGTGGACTATACCCTCGACGAACTCACCGACATGCTCGATCCGGATTTGTTCTTTCGAATCAGTCGGGGCGTCATCGTTACGCACGCGAGTGTCGAACAGATTCAACCGTATTTTGGCAATCGGCTGGCTCTGGGGCTCAAACCAGTCTTTGAAAAAGAAGCGTTGGTTAGCCGCGAAAAAGTAAGTGATTTTAAAAAATGGATGGGCAAGTGAGGCCGTAGAAATGCGACGCGGGCCGTAATCGCCAAGTAATACGCCTGCCGAGTAACGTACCGAATCCCCTAGAAAAACTCTTTTTTCTTGCCGTCAGAACCCTTACGTTTGTATTCTTACATCACGTACAGTACATCGACATGAAGAAAGCGGTTCTTAGTCTGGCCCTGACGGGTGGGTTGTTGTGGGCTCTGGGCACTTCATTTAGTCCTTTGCCTGCCCTGGGGGCCTTCTTAAGTCCATTTTCGGGATTTTGGAGTAATGAGCGACGCATCCAGATGCTCGACGCCGAAATACACCTGCCGGGCGTTGAGTCAGAAGTCATTATTCGTTACGACGATAACCGGGTTCCGCACATTTTCGCCGAGAATGATCACGATTTATACTACGCCCAAGGGTACGTAACGGCCCGGGATCGCCTGTTTCAAATGGATCTGACGATCCGTTCCGCCGCCGGACGCCTGAGTGAAGTAGTGGGCGAGCAGGCCTTGCCCCTGGATTTGTACAAACGCCGGACGGGTTCGGTCAAAGCCGCCGAAGAAGCCTGGAAGTTTGTCCAGCAGGACGTGAAAATTCGCCGGGTCATCGAAGCCTACAGTGACGGGATCAATGCCTATCTGTCCAATTTACGACCCGCTGATTACCCCATTGAGTACAAAATGCTGGGCTTCACGCCCGAAGCCTGGACGCCCGAAAAGTCTATGCTGCTGATGGTGGAAATGACGCATACGCTGGCCACGCCCCGCGACGGCGATGCGGCCTTGACCAATGTGCTGCAAAAGTTTGGTCTGGAGGTACTCCAGGATTTATATCCCGATTACGCCGACCGTGAAAGTCCGATCATCCCTAAAGAAACGAAATGGAAATTTAAACGCAGTCCCCTTCCCAAAGTACCCAAAGACTATGCCGAAGGGACGGCTTCCGTGCAGGAACCCCTTTCCTGGCCCGAGCGGGTAGAGGGTATCGGCTCCAATAACTGGGCGATTGCGGGCGAGAAATCCGCTACGGGTTTGCCCATTCTGGCGGGTGATCCCCACCTGGGCTTAACGCTCCCCTCCATTTGGTATCAGATTCAGCTATCGACCCCCGAAAGCAATGCCTACGGCGTATCACTGCCGGGGGCTCCCTGCATTATTATTGGATTCAACCACGACATTGCCTGGAGTGAAACCAATGTCGGCTCCGATGTGGCTGATTTGTACACCATCGTCTTTAAAGATTCGACCCGGCGTGAATACCTGTACCGACGGCAGTGGTATAAAACCGACTTCCGGGTTGAGGAAATCAAAGTCAAAGACAAACCATCCGTCATTGATACCGTGGTGTATACGCATCATGGGCCCGTGGCACTGCCCCGCTGGGGGAATGATCCCAGGCCAAATCTGGCCCTTCGCTGGATTGCTCATGAGCCGGGTAATCCCGTCAAAACGTTCTACATGCTCAACCGCTCGAAAAATTACGACGATTACGTACGGGCTCTGAGTCATTACGTTGCTCCGGCTCAAAACTTTGTCTTCGCCAGTAATGAAAACGACATTGCCCTCTGGGTAAACGGAAAGTTTCCGCTGAAATGGAAAGAACAGGGTAAGTTCCTGCTGGACGGTTCGAAAGCGGCTCACGATTGGCAGGGTTGGATTCCCCACGCCCATAATCCGCACGTAAAAAACCCTAAACAGGGCTACGTAAGTTCGGCCAATCAGGCCCCCACCGATGATTCGTATCCGTATTATCTACACTGGCGGTTTGCGGAGGCGAACCGAGCCATTCGGATTAATGAACGACTGGAAGCCATGGAGCAGGCTACCGTTGACAGCCTTCGTTTATTACAGAACGATACGTACAATGTATTAGCCCGAGATTTGCTACCCACCTTACTGGAGCAGATTAAGATGGGGGATCTCAATGCCGCCCAATATTCAACGTATACGGCTCTGAAACAGTGGGATTATGAGTATACGACGCAGGCCGTAGCTCCTACCATTTTTGAGAAATGGGTGGAAAACCTTCCCTTCTTCGTTTGGGATGAATTTACTACGGATGCGAAAAAGCCCTTGCAGCTCCCGCAAAAGGACCGGCTCTGGCAACTGATTTTAAAAGAACCGGATTCCAAATGGTTTGATCGCGTCGAAACGGCGGACGTAAAAGAGAACCAGACGGATATTATCCGACTTAGCTTCAAAGCGACCGTCGATTCGCTCACCCGCCAGTACGGCACCTATTCCTCGAAAAACTGGGCTTGGGGAGCGGTCAAAGGTTCGACGATTGCTCACTTGGTACCTCCCTTGAAATCCTTTGGTCGCAGCAACGTCGTAGCGGGCGGCGGTGCCGATGTGCCGAATGCCTTCCGGGGTAAATGGGGACCTTCCTGGCGAATGGTGGTGGCTCTGGGAAAAGACGGACCCAAGGCCTACGGTATATATCCGGGTGGGCAGTCGGGAAATCCCGGTAGCCCGTATTACGACAATATGGTCAACACCTGGGCGGAAGGCAAACTCAATGAACTCGTGTACCTGAAAGCCATTGATGAAAACCATCCTAAGGTGTTAAGTACGCTGAAAATCAGTAAACGCTAAGGCCGGATACTCTTTACCAGTATTAAAACGTTCGTTATGCAATTCGTTTTGATGATTTTACTTTCCGCAATGGTCCAGTACTTTCTTCCCTGGTGGTCCGTTGTCATCATACCGTTCCTGATTTCGGCCTGGAAAGGCAAGAGCGGGAGTAAAGCTTTTTTAAACGGTTTTCTCGCCACCGCCCTGCTCTGGTTTGGTATGGCTTACTACGAACACCTTCGGTCGGGGGGAATTCTAACGGACCGGATCAGTGAACTTTTTCGGGGGATTGGTACCATTGGCTTGCTGACGGCTACGACCTGGAGTGGAGCCCTGCTGGGTGGAATGGCCTCCCTGAGTGGGTATTTGGTACGGCAGGCGGTTTTCCCCAAGAACCCTTCCCCCGCCGAAAAAGCACAAGCCTATTGGTAGTCTTACGTAAATTCCTGAAATACTGCGTGCAACCGAGCTTGCCACTTCGGGGCAATTGGCTATTTTTGCCGACCTAATTGTTTAATCAAACCAGCTAGACTCAGTGAAAAACCTTTCGTTAGCCCTTAATGCCGTGTTGGTCGTGGCGGTGGCCGTTTTGTATTACCTGCATTTTAAAGGCGATAGTAGCGCTTCGAGTGGCAATAGTGCCGCCGTGACCGCTGACGGTCGGGCCATCGTGTATGTAAATGCCGATTCCTTATTGAATAACTACGATTTCTTTAAAGATACTCAGAAAGCTTTCGAACAGAAGGGTACGCAACTCGACGTGGAACTCAACCAGAAAGGCGGAGCCATCCAACGTGAAATTCAGATTTTCCAACAACGGGCCGGTGGTATGTTAGCCGCTGAAGCTCAGGCTAAACAACTGGAATTACAGAAGAAGGCCTCTGACTTTGAAAACTACCGTCAGAAAGCCGCGAATGACCTGTCGGTAGAGCGGGCGGATCAAACCGAAAAGCTGTACGACAACATTTTCGAGTACATCAAAAAATACAACAACGATAATAAGTACCAATACGTACTGGGTTATCAGAAAGGTGGCGGAATTCTATTTGCAGACTCGAAACTCGACATTACGCAAAAAATGATCGAAGGTCTCAACAAAGAATACAAGGCGACGCAGCCCAAAACCGAAGAGAAAAAAGAGGAAAAGAAATAAGCTCTTTAACCTCATTACTCAAAAAGCCCTGACATCGCTGATGCCAGGGCTTTTTGTTGGACGATGGATGGACGCTACAGTTCATGTTCTCTTTTAAACAGTTCAGTCAGGCTGCCTGACTAGCCTGCCGGAAGGTGGTGTAGGTTTGCTGAACTGTTGAATTTCAGGAATGAATGCGAAGAAACTATTAGTAGCGACAACCCCCGACTCCGTAAGACCGCTGACGGCTCTGGCAGTATACCTCCAATCCCAGGGGTATGAGGTGGGCTGGTATACGGGTCCGAGTTATGAGTCGCTCATTACTAAACTCGGCTTAGGCTTTTACCCTTTTCAGCGGGCTACGGAGGTGCCTGCTACCGAAGTCAACCAGGTTTGGCCGCAACGTCAAAAGCTCACACGTACGCTCACCCGCTTGCGTTTCGATCTGACCCACCGCTTCCTGGCTCCCATTCCTGATTTTCTGACCGATCTGAAAGCCGTTTACGCACAGTTTCCCTTCGATGCGGTGTTGTGCGACATGGCCTTTATGGCGGCTCCTTTTCTGAAATCCATTTTCAAGGTTCCCGTGGGCGTATTCGGGCTGGGGCCGCTCGGCGTTTCTTCAAGGGATGCTCCTCCCTACGGCTTAGGCTGGCAACCCGCTCAGTCGCTGCTCAGTAAAAGTCGCCAGCGGTTGCTTGAGTACTGGGTTCGAAACTACTTTTTCAAGCCTTCTACGCAGCTCTACAATACCTTGCGAAAGCAGTATGGATTACCCGCCAGTCGGGATTTTTGTCCGGATGCGGTCCTGCGGGAAGCGGATGTATATCTGCAATGCGGCGTACCGGGCTTCGAATACCAACGCCGGGATCTGAGTGCGAACGTTCAGTTTGTGGGGCCGCTTTTTCCGTACCGGGCGGTAATGCCCGTGTCAGGGCCCCTACGGGTGTGTCCGAAACGATACCAGCGCGTCGTGCTGGTATCCCAGGGCCTGCATCAGCCTGATCCGAAAAAGCTCTTGATTCCAACGCTGGAGGCTTTTACCTCCGATCTCTCTACGCTGGTGATTGCCACTACGGGCGGACACCAGACCCAGCAGTTGCGGCAACAGTTTCCGCAGACTCATTTTGTACTGGAAGATTACGTGGATTTTCAGGCGCTCATGCCGCAGGTGCACGTATTCGTGACAAGCGCCGGTTACGCCAGTACGCTGGCCGCCGTTCAGCACGGCGTACCTATCGTAGCGACGGGATTGCACGAAGGGAAAAATGAGATTGCCGCCCGGGTGGCGTATTTCCGGCTGGGTATTCGCCTGAAAACGGAAATGGCGACAGCCCGTGAGATCAAAAAGGCTGTGGATGAGGTAGTGCAGCAGGGAAGCTACCGCCGGAACGTCAAACGACTGGCGAAAGAATGTGCCCGCTATCCGGTGCATGAACTCTGTCACCAGCATATTCAGCGTTTCTGGAACGAATAAATGATTGTTTATTTCCGGCTACGGTCCAGCGTAGAAACCGGTCGGGCCCAGCAGAAACGCGTCAAGTTGTCTATTCGAAAGCTATCTTTGGAATCAATTCACGCCGCTGGGCTAGAGGTCCACTTTTTTTCGTGAAAAAGAACCGGCCAAAGAAGGATAGGCCGGCTATTACAGGAACCGATATGGCAGAAAAAGAGAAAATACAGAAGCACGTCGAGATCAAAAATCGCCGGGCTTCCTTTGAATACCAGTTTTTAGAAACCTTCACGGCGGGTATCATCTTATCCGGAACCGAAATTAAATCCATTCGTCAGGGCAAAGCCAACCTCACTGATGCGTACTGTCTGCTGCTCAACGATGAGCTCTACGTACGGAACATGAACATTTCCAAGTACGAAGAAGGGACCCACTACAACCACGAACCCATTCGGGATCGCAAGTTACTGCTTCAGAAAAAGGAGATCCGTCGCCTGGTGGGTAAGCTGAAAGACCAGGGCCTAACGATTGTCCCGACGCGTCTGTTCATCTCGGATCGCGGCTTTGCCAAGCTCAATATTGCTCTGGCCAAAGGGAAAAAACTGCACGATAAGCGTCAGGACATCAAAGAAAAAGACGTCAAACGCGACATGGCCCGCGACGAGTAGCCCCTGGAACCCATAGCCCGGTACCGTTGAATTCGGAACCGGGCTAAAGCCTTTCCCCATAAAAGCGTACCTTTGCGTTCTGATCCATTATAGCCTACCGTGTCGTCGATTAAATCCCAGTACGAGCTGGTCATTGGTCTGGAAGTCCATGCCCAGTTACTGACCGAAAGTAAAATTTTCGCGGCTGATGCCAACCAGTTCGGCTCCCTGCCCAACCGGAATATCTCCGTTATCACGCTGGGGCATCCCGGCACCTTGCCCAAGCTGAATGCCAAAGCCGTAGAACTGGCCGTGCGTTTCGGACTGGCAACCAATAGTCAGATTGCCCGCCGTACGGTATTCGACCGGAAAAACTATTTCTATCCCGATCTGCCGAAAGGCTATCAGATTTCTCAGGACAAACATCCGATTTGTATCGGTGGTGAAATCTGGATTAAGGGAAAAGATGGGCAGGAAAAGGCCATTCCGATGCACCATACGCATTTGGAAGAAGACGCGGGCAAATCCATTCACGACGAACATTCCAGCGATACCCTGCTCGATTACAACCGGGCCGGAACCCCACTCATTGAAATCGTATCGGACCCTTCGATGCGTTCGGCCGAAGAAGCCGGCGCGTATTTGACGGAGGTACGGAAGCTGGTTCGCTACCTGGACATCTGCGATGGCAACATGGAGGAAGGTAGTTTGCGTTGCGACGCCAACATCTCCGTTCGCAAGTTCGGCGATCCGGTGCTGGGTACGAAGGTGGAAGTGAAGAATATGAACTCGGTTCGCTTTCTGCAAAAAGCCATCGAGTACGAATACGAGCGGCAGGTAGCCATGGTGGAAGCCGGCGAAACCATCATTCAGGAAACGCGGATGTTCGATCCCGAAACGGGTCGGACGTACGGCATGCGGGTGAAGGAAACGATGAACGATTATCGGTATTTCCCCGAGCCGGATCTGGTACCTATCCTCATTACGGACGAACAGCTGGAAAGCATCCGTAGCCAGATGCCGACGCTGCCCCGCCAGCTCGTTCAAACCTACACGACGCAGTACGGACTGAGCGAAGCCGATGCTTTGTCGCTGACCGAATCGAAAGCAACGGTTGCGTATCTGGAGGCGCTGATCGCCGCCGGAACGACTCCAAAAGCGGCTGCAAACTGGCTGATGGGTTCCGTTCGTACCTGGATGAACGAAAGCAAGCAGGATCTGACGGAATTTCCGTTAACTCCGCAGACACTGGCTGCTTTGATTCAACTGGTAGAAGAAAACAAAGTCAGTCACTCGGCAGCGGCTCAAAAGCTGTTCCCGGCGCTGATTGAGACCCCTGATGTTTCGCCGCTGGCACTGGCCGAACGTTTGCAACTGCTGCAACAGGGCAATAGTGACGTACTTCAGGCGTTGATTGATGAAGTATTACAAGCCTGGCCCGATAAGGTCAAGGAATACAAAAAAGGCAAAAAGGGACTGATTGGATTATTCGTGGGCGAAGTCATGAAAAAGTCGAAAGGCCAGGCCGACCCGAAAGTAACCAATCAGCTCGTAGCCCAATCGTTAGACGCTAGTACGCTATGAAACTGATTTTTTCCACGATTCTTTTCCTATCGACGCTGACGGGTTTCGCTCAGCAGGATACCTACCATATTCAGGGACAGGTACGAAACCCGAATGTCAACGAAAAAGCCTACCTGCAGATCGTCAATGATCGCGGCTTGCCCGTATCTATTGATTCGTCCGTGATTACGAGTCAGGGATTCGAAATGAAAGGGAAAGTACTCGATGGGGGTGGTTTTTACCGCTTATTGCTCGGCGGAAGCAAACCGGTTATTTTGTTGCTGGAAGGCAGTGAGAATCTGCAGGTAGAGGCTGACGTAAAGGCCCCGCAGGCAACGAAGGTGACAGGTTCGAAAAACATGGCTTACTACGATCAGCTCAATGCCATGGCCGCCGCTTTCAAGAATCAGGTGGATCGACTGAATTTGTCGTACGAACAGGCTACCCAGAAGAAAGATAAAACGGCTCAGCAGAAAATTCAGCAGCAGTTCGAGCAGGGGCAAACCGACATGGTAACCAAGGTCAAGGCCTTACTGCCCGAAATGGGCTCTTCACTGGCGGCTTTGTACGCTACCAATTTTCTGAATCAGGAACAGGATTTCGAGGTATTCGAACAACTGGCCGATCGGTTTGAGAAAGAAAAACCTAACGTTAAGATTTACAAAGCCTTTATCGCTACGGTGCGTCGGGTACAAACCAGTCGGAAAGGTCTGAGTATTGGTAGTCCGGCTCCGGAAATCAACCTGCCCGATCCGCAGCAGAAGATTGTCTCGCTTTCTTCATTACGCGGTAAATACGTACTCATCGACTTCTGGGCGGGCTGGTGCGGTCCCTGCCGTCGGGAGAACCCCAACGTGGTTCGCCTCTACAACCAGTATAAAGACAAAGGCTTTACAATCTACGGCGTATCGCTGGACTCAGACCGGAAAATGTGGACGGATGCCATTCAAAAAGATGGTCTGACCTGGACCCAGGTATCCGATTTGAAATACTTCGATTCCGCCGCGGCCATTGATTACGGGATTCAGCACATTCCCTTCACGGTACTCATCGATCCGCAGGGGAAGGTCATCGCCAAGGAACTTCGCGGCGAGGCCTTGGAGGCCAAGTTGAAGGAGTTAATGCCCTAAGTAGATAAGTAGAGTAAAGAGGTGAGAGGATAGTGACTAAGGTTAGGACTGGGTATATTTACTCAAATTTAGCCTGCTTCTTGTATGAAAGAGAAAGTCGCTAACCAAAAATCTTATGCTTTTGCTCTGCGTATCATCAAACTGTATTCTTTTCTCAGGGACGAGCAGAAAGAATACGTCCTTTCAAAGCAGGTACTGAGAAGTGGTACGGCCATTGGTGCTCTTATTCGCGAAGCTGAACAGGCTGAAAGTAGACCCGATTTTATTCATAAGCTGGCCATTGCTAATAAGGAGGCTAGTGAGACGCATTACTGGCTTTCCCTGCTTAGGGACAGTAAATTACTGGAAGATCGCTTGGCAAATTCCTTTTTAATAGATTGCGAAGAGATTCAAAAGCTTCTCATTGCCAGTATCAAAACCTCCAAAATGAAACGATAACGTCTTTCATCTATCATCTTTCCTCTGTTATGAAGCTTGCCATTATTGGGTGTGGGAATATGGGAATGGCTTTTGCCAAATCCTTTATTCAGTACGATCTGGTTCAAAAAGAAAACCTGTTTCTGATCGAGAAATCGGCCGAACGCGGCGAGGCACTCCGGGCTGAGCGGACGGGGGTCGTTGTGGATACCATTGGACCTCGAATCAGTGAAGCCGATCTGATTATTCTGGCGGTAAAACCCCAGGATTTTGCGGGCGTACACGCGGAATTGAAAACCGTTATCCGGTACAATCAGGTGGTCCTGAGTATTATGGCGGGCGTATCCATTCAGAAAATTCAGACCGTGCTCGATCACCCGCTGGTGGTACGGGCCATGCCCAATACCCCGGCTATGCTGGGCATGGGAATGACGGCTTTTGCGGCGGCGAAAGAAGTCGATATTCAGAATTTACGCCGGGTCGAAAACCTCATCAATGCCACGGGACGTTCGGTATTTCTGGAGGATGAAAGTCTGTTGGATGCCGTTACCGCCGTCAGTGGCTCCGGACCCGCGTACTTTTTCTATCTGGTAAAGGCGATGATTGAAGCCGGAAAGCAAATGGGTTTCCCCGAAAGTCTGTCGGCACAACTCGTCAAACAAACCATGTTAGGCTCGTATCATCTGATTCAGACAGCCGATAAAAGTCTCGATGAGCTGATCAAAGCCGTAGCCTCCAAAGGCGGTACAACCGAAGCGGCCCTGAAAACGTTCGAAGAAAATCATCTGGCCGAATCGCTGATTGCGGGTTTACACGCCGCCCAGAAACGCTCCACGGAACTGTCGAAGTAAGCGAAGTTACGAAACATACATCCCTGTTCTCCTTTACCGGAACAGGGATTTTTTATGCTCAAAGGGAAAGTTTCAGCGTGAAAGGTACTGAGCCCTGGGCTGTAAAAGCCGCCTGCCAGCGAGGACCTTGCTGCAACCAGAGCAGTACTTCCCGGCGGGAAACCCGACCCGGATTCTTCAGGAATCGTACGCGGCTAATCGAACCATTTTTTCGGAAGCTGATTTCCAGTAGAGCTCCCTGCAGGCGTTGCTGGCTCTTTTCGAGCAGATACGCTTGCACCGTTTCCATACCGCCCTGGGGTTGCGGCGGTACGGTAGGAACTTCGGTTACTACAACCGAATCACGCGTCCGGGCGGCGTAATCAGCTTCGGTTTCCAGTTCCAGTTCTCCCGTAATTTCCGATCTTTTTAGCCGGGCTACCGAACCCGTTTCACGCGAGGGTGCCGCCTTTTTGCGGGCCATTACGGTCGGCTGGTTGGCGGTTGCTTTGAGCTGACCGGTACCCGAAAGCAGCGTATCGGTAGGGGGGACTACCCGGGCTCGCGTAGGTTCAATCATCATACGGCTAGCCATGATGGGTTGTTCATCGAGCGTAGCCGGAGGAATCGTCAGCGTATCGGGAGAAGACTCAGGCGTCTGCTGTGCTCGGAATTTGGATTGAGCCTTTGCCCTTAGTTCTGTTTTTACTTTCGCCTGAAGGGCAATAGCCGGTTGCTCCGTTTTCAATGTATCCGCCAGGGCGGGCGAGGACAGTGGAGCCAATTTGGTGGCTACGACTGGTGTCTCCGGCGATGTTTGCGGTATACTCGTGAGCAGTACGTAGGCCGTAGCCAGTACGCCGACTAAGCCAGCGGCTACGGCGACCCGACGGCCATAGATAACGGTGAAGGGCCGGGGCGAAGCAATACGGGCCGAGAGTTTTTGCGATAAATCAGTGGGTACGGGCGAGGGCATGGCCTGAAACCCCTCCAACGCATCCGCCACAAACGGATCTTCCAAAGCGGCTCGCTCAACGGCGTGCTGCTCGGCATCCGATGCCTGACCCGCCACGTAACGGCGGAGCAATTCTGCGGTGATTTGGGTTGCTGCCATGCTTGATTAGGTACTAGGAAAATCGCTCTACCTGGGCTTCCATACAAAGTTTAAGATTCCGCCGACCGTTCTGTAAATAACTCTTGACCTGATTGAGTTCGTAACCCGTTTCCTCGACAATCTGTCGGTAGCTTTTTTCTTGTAAAAAGAACAGCGATACCGTTTGTTGCTGTTCGCGATTGAGTTTTTTCAGACAATCGTCCAGTTCCTGCAAAGGCAACGGTTCTTCGGGTGCTTCTTCTACTAGATGCAAACGGTCCTCCGATTCCATACGTTCGGCGTCAACAAATTCTTTGCGGCTTCGCAATTGCATCAAGCAGTAGTTCTTGGCTACGCTATGCAGCCAGCTTTTCCAGTTACTGATCTCGTGCGTACGGGCTTTGTGTACCAGTTCTTCAAAGACCTGCATGACGGCATCTTTGGCGGCGTCTTCGCTGGAAAGGTACTTGTAACAAACGGCGTACAGCATTTCCATGTGCGGCTCGTACAACTGCCCCAGTATCCGCAAATCACCCGTTTGCCGATACTGCTCAAGCAATTCGGTTTCACTGGGGACGGCGTCGGATTTATGGAATAGTTTTAGAAACACAGCAATAGGGCGTTGGTAGCCGCTGGCAAGATAGTGGGTAACAAAGGTTAATCCTTTGAGGAACGCTTAATTTCCTGGAAGAAGGCTTCGTAAAATATTTCTTTGTGTACTCTAAAAAGGTGTATACGTCTATTCTATATTTGGACCCATTGTCCAGGGTTTGACCTAACTAACGCACCTATGAAACACCTTTTACTTACGGCGGGCCTTTTGGCTGCCACTCTTTCTTCGTACGCCCAAGTGGGTATCGGTACTTCTTCTCCCCAAGCTTTTTTTCACGTTGCACCGGGCAAAACGGTTTTATTTGGAGATGACACGGTTTCTTTAGTAAGGAAAAAACTCGTTTGGTATGCTACTAAAGGTGCTTTTCGTGCTGGCTTGGCTGGTACTGACGGCTGGCGTAATGAGAAAGTAGGAGAAAATTCTTTTGCCGGGGGAGAGTATACCGTTGCAAGTGCAAAGGGGGCTACGGCCTTCGGAACCATATCAACTGCTTCCGGACTTTCTTCGGTAGCCATGGGATTGGGTAATAGTGCAATCGGTAATTATTCAGTCGCACTGGGCTACGTTAATTACGCCCGAGGAGAATATTCCACCGCTTTGGGTAAAGATACCCAAGCCAATGGCCGTATTTCTTTGGCTGCGGGCGAGCAAGCACTAGCTACCGCTAACGGTGCGATTGCTATGGGTACTTCAGTAAAGGCTACGGATAGCTCTGCCGTAGCCATGGGTTTTGGAACGGAAGCCAGTGGTGCTTATGCTACGGCGTTAGGAGAAGTCACGATTGCTAATGGTCGAGCTGCCCTTTCTGTCGGTTCTGCTACTCTGGCATCTGGTCGAGCTTCCACTGCTTTGGGCCTTAATTCTACGGCTCTTGGCGAGGCTTCGCTCGCTGTGGGTTTTTATGCTAAAACGTTTACCCCGTATTCGATAGCTTTAGGGCGTTTCGTAACTGCTGAAGGCCAGTCTTCCGTAGCTATAGGTTCTACTGCAACTAGTCCTGGAAATTACGCATATGCCATAGGCCGGACAGTAAATGCATCCAGTGAAAGAAGTATGGCCTTAGGTAATGCTGTAGGTACGGGGCAAGGTAATAGGGGAAGCGTCATTATAGGCGATGCTTCTTCTTCAAACACTTCTAATCCGTATCTTCAAACTACTGCCCCGAACCAATTTATGACCCGTTTTGCTGGCGGCTATCAGTTGTTTACGGATGCCATTGCATCGGTAGGCGTACAAGTTCTTCCGAATGGCAATGCCTGGCAAACCATCTCAGATTCGACCCGTAAGGAAAACTTCCGTGCGGCCGATGGTGCTTCGTTCCTGAAAAAAATCAGTCAGATGCGACTCGGTTCCTGGAACTACAAAGGTCAGGATGCCAAGCAGTACCGTCACTACGGCCCCATGGCTCAGGATTTCTACGCGGCCTTTGGTAAGGATGACGTGGGAACGATTGGCGAAGATAAATCCATCAATCAGGCCGATTTTGATGGCGTCAACCTGATTGCGATTAAAGCACTCATCGAAGAGGTGAATCAGCTGAAAGCCGAAAATGCAAAACTTCGGGCGACTAACGAGAATCTTCAGAAAGAGACCGCTTCGCTGCAATCGGATATGGATTGGGTGAAAAAACAGCTTCGTGGCTATGCCAAGCAGTAATTGAAAGGTTTCTTGTTGAATACATAAAAAGCCCGCTGACAGCTATTCAGTGGGCTTTTTCTTTGGATCGTCAGAAAATTTAAAAGAAAAAATTTCAGTATACGTGTGGAATTGAAGTCGCTGCTGCATCCAAAGATTGAATCTTAACCCTTTCCCGATGAAGCGAACGCTGTTTTTCCTACTCTTTAGCTCCTTTGTAGCCCTAGCGGAACCTACGCCTATACCGCTGACTTCCAAACTCGAAAAAGTAACGGTTTTCCTAAACGGTGCTCAGATTCAGCGATCCGCTCAAACGGCTTTGCCCGCTGGCCGAACGGAACTGTATTTCAAAAACCTATCCCCTAAACTCGATAAGCAGAGCCTCCAGCTACGAGGGGAGGGGAATTTTACGGTGCTGTCCGTACAGGCTCAGCAGAGCTACGCCGACGAAGGCGTATCGCGGTTGGAGAAAACGAAGCAGTTTGATAAACGCCGGACCGAGATCGAAGCTAAAATTCAGTTGGAACAAAAGCTGCTGCAAGTCTATAAACAGGAAGAAACTCTTTTACTGAAGAATCAGGAATTGGGTGGGAAAGTACAAACGCTCAAAGCCAGTGAGATCAAAGAAGCGGCGGATTTCCAGCGAACTCGCCTAACGGAAGTACTAACGAAGCAACTCGAACTGGAACGTAAAATCAATCAGTATAACGACGAACTCAAGACCCTTAACAGTGAACAAACCCGCGTCAATACGGATACGGATCAGCAGGTAGGGGAAGTATGGCTTACTATTTCCAGTCCACAACCCATCGCACAAGCTCAATTTACCCTTACCTATTTTGTCGCCGACGCGGGCTGGATTCCTAGTTACGACGCTCGAGTCAATGATCTGACGAAACCCCTGCAAATGGGTTACAAAGCTCAGGTGTTTCAGTACACGGGCGAAGATTGGAAACAAATCCAGCTAAGTCTTTCCAACGCAGATCCCCGGCAACGGGCGACGCAATCTATGCTTAAGCCTTGGGTGACGGGCCAGACGAATTACTATCCTGAACTGAACTCTCCCATCAGTCAAACGTACAATCCCACGGTTACGCAGGTTTCTGGTAAAGTGACCGACGTGGCGGGAATGGCGATTGCTAACGCTTCCGTGACGTTATCGGGAACGAGTTTAGGTACGCTGACGGATGAAAATGGCTTCTATCGTTTGAGCATCCCACCGAAACTGCCGCAAAATGCAACCCAACTCTTCTTTGCTGGGATTGGCTTTCGATCCCAACGAAAACCCTTCTTCTCGGAAATACTGGATGTGCAACTGGAAGCAGACCAACAGGTTTTGAATGAAGTAGTGGTCGTAGGGCAGAGTACGCAACGTAGACAGACTGTAACGGGAGCTGTCCAATCTTTACAGGGAAAAGTAGCCGGTGTGCCCTTGGAACTGAATGAAAAAGAAGCTCCCACCAGTTTCACCTACGACATTAAAATGCCCTATACCATTCCATCGGATGGAAAAGTATACGCCGTAGAGGTGAAGCAGGTAGAATTACCGGCTCTGTACGAATACAGTGCCGTACCTAAACTCAATGCCGACGTATTCCTTACCGCTCAGATTCCCAACTGGGAACAATACGGTTTATTAAATGGTGATATTCAGTTGTTCCTGGAAGGCAATTACGTAGGAAAATCAACGCTGAATCTGGAAAATACGGGTGATACCCTTCGCTTGTCACTGGGACGCGACAAAGCGGTCCAGGTACAGCGAATCAAGAAGAAGGAATTCACGAAGAAATCCTTCCTGGGTAGTACACAGTCCGAGGAACGCCGGTACGAAATCAGCGTACGCAACACCCGTCGCCAACCCATCTCGCTGGTGGTATACGATCAGTTTCCCATTTCAAAAATGAAAGAGATTGAAATCCTCGATCGTCAGGCCAGCGGAGCCGAAGTGAATCACGAGACGGGTATTTTCCACTGGCGATGGAATCTGAAACCCGGCGAAGCCCAAAGTGCACCGTTTTCGTATACCATTCGATCGCCTAAGGCAACGGCTTCCCTTTTAGAGTAAGGCCTGACCGTAAAGCCCTTCGTTCCCCTCAGAAAAAGTATCGTTTCTTAGGAGCGGCAAAGAAGTACTCATGAAGGCCTGTAAATAGCATACGATCTTGCAATGAAAAAGGCGACCCCGTGAGGTCGCCTTTTCTGATAAAACGTAGTTCGTAGGCTTATTTATCCCACCAAAGCGGCGTAGACAAAGGTACTTCCGTTGGAACGTTGGAAGTATTTTTCGCCTGTTCACCGTTCGGGTACGCTACCCGGCGAATGAACGTAGGCAGAGCCGCATTCAGGGGTAACGTAAAGTTTTTGTATTTGTAATCGTAACGGCGGGCGTCATTCCAGGCTTCGGGATTGAGGTACGTGACTACGTACTTTTCTTTGAAAATCAGATCGAGCGTTAGATTTTGAGATCCCACGGCTACGGTAGCGTTCGATAGATACGTCTGGCTGGCGGCTGAAGCTACGCCCAGTTTATCCATGTTCGCCTGAATACCCGATAGGTACGCCGCGTAGGCCCGCGTTTTATCCCCACTTCGGAAAGCTGCTTCGGCTTCAATGAATTTGAGTTCGGCGAAGGTCGCAATCAGCAGGGGCGAAGCATCACCCGTTAGGGGCGAATTCAGCGTAATGTAGCTTTCATCCTTGATCGTGTTGGCGGCTCCAATGTTACCCTGTCCGTTGATGGTGCCCTTGTAGACGCCATTTACCGTTTTATCCGTGATCTTCTCTACGCGGGGATCGAACAAACCGTACGTCGTACCATTCAACTGATCGATGAGCTGCTCCGACAACCAGCCGTCGAGTAGCAAGTTCGCGTTATCGCGGGCTACCTGAGCCCAAGGGTTCCGGAGTTGAAAGCTGGCCATTTGAGCATCATCGGCGTTCGACGTATACGACTTTTCCACCGCAGCCAATACATCGGCGGGCTTGTAAGCACTCGTTTTAGATACTTTAGTTAGCAGGCGAGCCTTTAGGGCGTAGGCCGTTTTAATCCAGGCGGCCGTGTTGCCTTTGTGAATAAGATCGTTGGCCGCCGCCAGTTTTACGCGGGAATCGGTTTTACTCAGTTCCGTAATCCCCTCATTGACCAGATTCAGAGCAGCGGCGTAAATATCTTCCGCTTTGTCGTACTTAGGCGTAAGCGTAGTACCAGCAAACGCGTCCGAAAAAGGAGCATTCCCAAATAAATCGTGGATCAGCGTTAAGTGATAGCAAAGCATCACATCGGCGGCTCCTACGTATTCCGAAGCCCCCTGTTCCTGAGCCATTCGTTTGAGATCACTTAAATCGGCCATACCGAAATAAACTGCATCCCAGGTTCCGGTGTAATCGGTTACCTGATACGTGTCCGTGGGACTGGCCGTACTAGGACTGGCCAGGTACTGCACGAAATACGAAGTGATTCCGCCCACCCGCTGGGAGTTCAGGCCCGTTTTCTGCGTTGCCGTCGAAAGCAGGGAGGCCAGCGGTGGATTGGAAATCAGGTTGGGGTTATCGTTTAAGTCAAAGTAATCCTTACAACCCGAAAGCGTCGTTAAGCCCAGGGTGGTCAGTGCTAAAAGGGTATATCGTTTCAAAGTGCTTTTCATGTCCATCAAATCATTAAAAACCTACATTCAGAGAAAACAGGAAACTACGCACGGCTGGGTAGCTAAAGCCCGAAAAGCCGTCTACGTTGCTACCGCTGTTGGTGGTCGAAGCCTCGGGATCAAAGCCCGTGTACTTGGTCCACAGCCACAGGTTATTGCCCGTTACGCTGAGGCGGGCGTTCTTCACGATGGACGATTTAATCCAGGAATAAGGAATGGAATACGATAAACTCGCCGAACGCAGACGTACCCAGGAAGCATCCTCGATGAACAGCTCTGAAACGCCCCGGTGGACATTCCGGTAGAAGCCATTCCCGTAGTTAAAGCCATCCGGACCAACGCCCTGACCGAGCCAAACGGCTTTGGTATTGGGTGTGCCATTAGCCAAAACCCCCTCGAATACCTTGGTATCGTTGCGATCTTCGGTGTATTTGGCGATGCCAAACGCCGAGAAGAAGTTGCCCATTTGGTTATAGCGATCCTGACCGACGCGAGCATCGAAGAGGGCCGTAAACGTGAAGTTGCCGTAACGCAGCGTGTTGTTCAAACCGCCCAGCCATTTGGGTTGTGTATTTCCCAGCAGCTTCTGAGCCGTACCAATCACCGGGAAGCCATTGGCTCCAATTACAATGGGCCGATCCCGATCCAGTACCGCTGGTTGTTCTTCTCCAGTGGTGGGGTAGTACCGCTGGTAGGCTCTTCCGTAGAGGTTACCGTAGGCTAGGCCGGGAACGAGTTTCATCGTTACAGTTGAGTTCGCGTAACCGAATTCGGAAGCGTAACTGATTTCAGTCAAATCCTGCCGAATGCTTTCAATCTTGTTCCGGTTAGCCGAGAAATTCAGGTTGATGTCCCAGTTGAACTTGCTGGTCTTGATGGGCGTAGCCCGTAAAATCAATTCAACGCCCCGATTCCGCATTTCTCCGGAGTTAATAGCCGCCCGTACATAACCCGTACCGGAAGAGACATTCACTTGAATAATCTGATCTTTGCTCAGCGAGTTATAATACGTGAAATCCAGTCCCAGGCGGTTATTGAGGAAGCCCAGTTCCAGACCCGCTTCATAGGTATCGGTAAATTCCGGACGCAGGTTCGGGTTGCCCAGCAAAGCCCCACGCGTGAAGCCCGTTAGGCCCGAAGGCAGGCTTTGGTAGGAAGAATAACCCGTAGCAGTCGAATACGGAGCGGCGTCTTTCCCAATCTTAGCGTACGAGGCCCGGAGTTTACCCATGCTCAGTACCTCGGGTAGTTTAATGTGTTGGGAGAACACGTAACCCAAGCTGGCCGAAGGATAGAAAAACGAGTTGTTGGGTGATTGCAGGGAAGACGTCATGTCATTCCGGCCCGTCAGGGTCAAAAACAGGTAATCCTTGTAATCGAACGTTAATTCCCCGAAAAGACCCATCAGGCGGTAATCTTCGGCCGATTGCACCGGAACGATGGTTTTAGCATTCCGCAAATCAAAGTAATCGTAAACGGTCAGCTCCGTACCTTCCGCTCCAAAGCTGCGAATGCGACGGTCGTACAAATCGTGTCCTAGGCGGAGTGTCGTATTCAGGTCGCCAAATTTGTGGGTAGCACTGGCGGCAAACGTAGACGTAATGGCCCGGAAATTGGTATGGTACTGATAAACAAAGCCCAGGTCATTATCTCCGGAAATGTATTCACCCGCAATGCCTTTGGGTCCCGGAGCCGTTTGGAGCCGGTCTTCCGAATAGGTATCCAAACCAGCCCGGTACGTAAACGTCAGCCAGGAAAGGGGGGCATACATGAAATTTACCCCGCCAATGAGACGATTGACGTTGTCCCGGAATTTATTCGTCATCGCGTTATACATCGGGTTGGCATTATCACCTGAGTAAGCCTTCATGGTTCCGTCGGGCGTCAGATAATCGCGGACGTCGTAGCGGGGTGACCAGTAACTCAAGGTTTCGTTGTACCGACCGGCATTGTAGCGATCGCCCCCGGAATTGATGAAATTCAGGTTCACACCCGTCGTGAACTTATCGCTGAATTTGATATTGCTATTGAGTCGTAGCGAAAGCTTTTCGTAGTTGGTGAAGGGAATAACGCCCTGCTGATTCAGGTGCGAGATCGAGGAAAGGAAGTTGATTTTGTCCGTACCGCCCGAAAACGAAAGGTTATTCTGAAACTGTTGACCCGTGCGGTACGCATCCTTAAAGTGATTGTAGAGCTTAGCCGGATGCGTTGGATCAATTTTCCGGGCTTCCTCAACCGTCGGTCCCCAGGAGGGCCAGAAGCTGTTCGGATCGTACTGACCCTGCCAGCCAATGGTGTACTTATCCTGTACGTCCGGGTATTTATTTACATTTTCAAAACCGTAGGTGCCGCTGTAGTTGGCCCGTAGAGATCCGGCTTTGCCTGATTTCGTTGTAATGACGACCACGCCATTGGCCCCACGTAAGCCGTACAAAGCCGTGGCCGCTCCCCCTTTCAGGATGTTGATCGTTTCAATGTCCTCGGGGTTCACATCGGCGGCCCGGTTGCTCATGCCACGACCCGCGGCATCATTTCCCAGCGTAGAGGTGGAGTTGTCCAGCAGGACCCCATCAATCACGAACAAAGGTTGATTATCCCGACTGACGTCAATGGAGTTAATCCCGCGAATCAAAATACGAGCCCCCTGACCGGGTGCACCGCCCGTACTCGAAATCGTAACCCCGGCCACTTTTCCCTGTAACGCATTCACGAGGTTAGGCTGGTGGTTCTGGACCAGTTCCTCCGAACCGACGCCCTGAGCAGCGTAGCCTAACGCCTTCTTATCCCGGCTAATACCCAAAGCGGTGACAACGACTTCATTAAACTGTTTGTTGTCGGCTTTCAACGTCACGTCTACGGTGCTACGGCCGTTGGCGTCAACTTCCTGATTTACGTAACCGATGTAACTAAAAACCAGTACCGTACGCCCGGCGGTAAGATTGATACTATATTCCCCATTAGCATTGGTGACGGTACCACTGGAAGTACCCTTTAGGGAAACATTGACACCCGGCAGTGGCGTGTTATCGCCCTCTACGGTGACTTTTCCACGAATTTGCTGAGCGAACGCCAGCGAACCCGAGAACAGGAAAAGCGTAAGAATGGAAAATAGTAAGCGTTTGTGCATAAAAGGTTTAATTGGTTAAAAAGCAGAGCTAAAGATCCAGCGGTGGCGGGTTGAGAAGTAGCAGCGTTCACCCATGAGCGTTAGGCTGCCACGATCCGCTTCCCTCTTTAATCGGCTTCATGGAATGAAGATAAAGGAGTTAAATGTTTGAAATGAACATTATTCTGGGAAAAGCATCAAAGTAAAAATATTATTTTGACATTTGGGAAAGATGTACGTAAACTATTCAAGTGATTTTATTTTATGTAGGAAAAATGCTAGGTTCGACGTTTAATCATAAACTGATACTCGTTCAGGCGTTCTCGTTCGTATGAAAATGATCTTTTCCGGCTTTCCTTCCCTAAGGCTTATTTGTAGTTTCATTCTTTTGCCGCTACTGGTTTCGGCACAATCTTCGTTAAAAACGAGCGACCTCGCCACGCAGCGTTTACAACAGGAACTTGAACGTATGGCCAGGCTGGCCAAAGGCAAAGTAGGGGTCTGTGCCTTGCACCTGGAAAGTGGGCAAGAGATTCGGATGAACGCCACCGATCGCTTTCCGATGGCGAGTACGATGAAGGTGGCCGTGGCCGTAGAATTACTCCGCAAGATCGAAAAAGGAGAACTTTCGTATTTGACCATGACGGAGCTAAAGCCCTCGGATCTGCATCCCGGAAGTGGTACGCTAGAGACGCTGTTTGCCAAACCGGGCGTTCACCTTTCGCTTCAGAACTTGATGGAGTTGATGATGGTCATCAGTGATAACTCGGCCACGGATGTACTCATTCGCCTGGCGGGTGGAACCGGGGCCGTACAACATCGCTTGAAGACGTTAGGCATTGAGGGTATGTCCGTAGACCGTACCATCATCCAGCTCATTGCCGATTGGGAAGGCGTAACGCTGCCGGATACGAGTCAGTGGAAAAATCCTGGTTTTTACACCAACCTGGAAGAGCGATTAACACCGGAGGTACGGAAAACGGCCCAGGCAACGTTTGATAAAGATCCCCGGGATACCTCTACTCCGCAAGCGATGGTTCAGTTACTCACCCAAATTTATCAGGCGAAAGCCGTATCCGCTGCTAGTCGGGATACGCTGCTGGCGATCATGGAACGTTGCCGGGGCGGACAGGGTCGTTTGAAGGGGTATTTGACTCCTGAAACGGTAGTGGCTCATAAAACGGGTACGATGGGTGCATCGGCTACCGATGATGTGGGAATCATTACTCTACCCGGCAATGCGGGTCATATCGTCATTGCCGTTATGGTAGGAGCTTCGCTGGCACCTTCCGAGCTTCGGGAACAAACCATTGCTCAGATCAGTCGAAGTGTATACGATTATTTTCTGTATCACCCGGCCGCGTCTAAATAGGCCTCTGTTTTTCCACTACTTCATACGCATTGAACTGCTTGGGTACGCTGACGGGTTTGCCGAGCGTGCTCAAGCAGTCCCAAGCGTAACAGAATTGATCTCCATCACTAGATAAAGGCTCTACGAAAGAAATATAATGAGAGCGAAGGCAACGGTAACAAACCTGAACAAGGGAGAATGACTTGCCATATGCAGCAGATCGATAGCGTTATTAAATTGTACCCAGTAGGGGATAGGGGCGTATACTAAATTACGTTGATGGTAACCAAGGCAGGTCTTTTCGAAGATTTATGCTCCTCATAGACTTTGTCGACGCAGGGGATACATCAGTTTGAAGAATGTTGATTACCTGGGGATATGTACTGTTTTTTATAGTATTACTTTACCAAGGTAGGGCTTGGCGACTTAGTGAAAAGAGATTATCTTTGGATGCTTTACCGCTTTTCCACTATGCTTGCTGCCGCCCTTATCTTTCTTGTACTCGTTACCTATGCAGGTGTATTACTAACCATTCGGCGGCGAACCGCCCACGATTGGGCTTGCCCTAAGTGTCATCGGACGGCCCACTTGGAACGTCTGAGTCGACCCGATTGGATGAAAAAATTAGCCGGTTTTCTACCGCTAAAATATGTACGTTGCCGATTCTGTCAGCATACCTTTTTTCTGCCGCTGACGGTGAAAAATCCCCTTTCCAATAGCGTATCAGATGATGATATACTCGATTAAAGCATTAACTAAAAAAGCCCCCGCAACGAATGGCGGAGGCTTTCAGTAGAGGGTAGGCTAGAACTTGTAACCAAAGTTCAGTCGGAAATTCCGGGGAAATTCGTAGATGTACGTATAGTAGCCCGTTCGGGGGTTAGCCGGAGCACTGCCGGAGGTAAACATCCGTTTGTCCGCCAGATTATTCACTAACAAAGAAACATTTATTTTTCGGGCCTGGTAGGAGACACCCGCATCGAGACGGAAAAAGTCCGGGAAGTTTGATTCCTTCAAACCGGCTCCAGCAAAACGTTCCCCTTGGTACTGATAACCGCCCGAGAAGCCCAGTCCCCGCAGGGCCGAACGCTCGCTCTTGATCCGGTACGTCAGCCAGCCGTTGGTAATGTGTTTGGCCGTTCCGGTTAGATAGGTTCCTTTGCGATTGTTAGCGGGGTTTGCGGTCTCATCTTTCGTTACCTTCGGATCCGTATAGGCATAGTTCAGGGTGGCATTCAGGCCGGGAACAATTTCACCGGTCAAGTCAAACTCAACACCTTTAGAGACAATTTGTCCCAGTTGTACCTGCCAGTTTTGGGGGTTGTTGATACCGAAACGAGGGTCAGGCGTCAACACATTACTTTTCGTAATCTGATAGATCGTAAAGGTAGAGTTCCACTTGCCACCCAGCCAGTCTTTCTTAATACCGAATTCCGTATTATTACCATAGACCGGCTTGAAGACGTTTCCATCGAAATCGGCTCCCGCCTGGGGCAGATAGCTCTGATCATATAACCCATAAATACTCATTTCACGGTTGACGGAGTAGCTAAAGCCAAAACGCGGGGTTACGACGTTATTTTTGATATCCGTAGCTTTTGTTTTACCTACCGTCCGGGACTGCGTATACCGAGCAGCCACGGTCAGGCGTAATTTGTCCTGAAACAAATGCACCTCATCCTGTAGGTAAATCCCCGAATACGTCAAGTTGGTCGCGTAGATGTTCGAACCCGAACGTTCCCGGATACTGTGGGAACGATCAAACTGAGGAATATTCGCCAGCGGAATACCGTACGTAGGATTGTAAATGTTAAAATTGGCGTTGCCCGCCAGTTGGAGGTCGCCGAGCATCGTGGTACTGAAATCTCCCCACGTTTTCAGGTTACCCATGTCAATCCCACCCAGAATGCGGTGCAAGACGGAGCCCGTTCGCTCTTCACCCTGTAAGGTAAGCTGACCCGTTTTGTTAATAGCCAGCTCATCACCGATGTTGTAATTCCGCCGCATGTTGCCCACACTATCGATAGACGTTACCCATACGGTACCGCCCCCACCGAGGGAATAGTTGAAGTACGCAATTTGAGCGTTTAGCTTCCAACGGTCGTTGATGCGATGCGAGAAGTACAAAAAGGCATTGTGATCTTGAATGATTCGGGGATTAAGAGACGGATCGCCCAGGAAGAATTCCGGACCAACCTCACCAAAGCCTTTTTTTGAGAACGTGTAATTACCCAGAGCTAACGCTTCAACGTGCTGGTGAGTATATTCGGCCGTAATGACGGTGTTGGAATCGATCTGGTAGCTGATGACCGGAGCAATGATATAGCGGTCGTTGTAATTGAACTTGTTGTAGGTATCCCGCGTCTGGTAGGCCGTATTTAGGCGATAGAGCAGTTTGCCGTCTTTGGAAAGTTTGCCGTCGAGGTCAATGGCCGCCCGTACCGTGTTGTAACTTCCCGTGGTGAAGGAAACGGAGCTTTGATTCGTACCCGTTGGTTTTTTCGTGACTACGTTGTACATCCCGCCCGGTTCGCCATTGGCCATCATGAAACCGGCGGGACCTTTCACAAACTCAATGCGTTCGACCGTCGACATGTCGTCGGCTAGCGGGCCCCAGGGCATTTTTACGTTCATGCCGTTACGAAACGCCGGAATGGACGTCCCCCGCATTGAAATATTGGCGTACTGATTGTCCCAGTGACCGGAACGGATGGCTCCGCTGACGTTACGCGTAACGCCATCAACCATGTCAAACACCTGTTGGTCGGCCAGGAGTTCTTTCGTGATGACTTTGATATTTTGAGGTACTTCCAGTAACGGAGTCTGTAAACGAAGGGAAGGCGAAACCTTATCCGCTTTAAAACGATTACGGCTGGCCGCTACGACAACTTCCTGTAATTGAGCCAGGTCTTCAATGAGGGAGAAATCAACGATAATACTTGCCTTCGCTTGCAGATCAATGGTTTTATCCTGGGTTTTCAAACCCACGGCCGATACGACGATGATGTGCGTACCCGGACTTACTTTGGTCATTCGGTACTCGCCGAATTCATCCGTTAAAGAGCCGTGCGTAGTTCCCCGGATGCCTACCGAAACGCCTTCGGCAGGTTTACCATCTTTGGTCGTGATGCGGCCACGAATAGCGCCCGTGTGCTGAGCATACAGGGAAGAAATCGCAAAAAGGGAAAAAAGAAAGAAGAGTCGAAGTGCTCTCATAATTTGGAATTTTTCTAAATAGCCTGCAAAACAAAGGCGGACTCCGTTGAATTCCAAATATTTTTTAATGAATCTAAATAAAAATAATTTACGAATACGGACTAAAAACAAAAAGCGTAGAAGAGGATCTTCTACGCTTTTTACGAATATACCTTAGAGAAAGATTACAAATTCTTCTTCTTGAGTTCCTTCACGGCAAAGTCAACCGCCCGGGCCGTAAAGGCCATATACGTCAGGGAAGGGTTTTGGCAACCTGCTGAAGCCATGAAGGCTCCATCCGTAACAAATACGTTTTTCGCGTCCCACACTTGGTTATTACCATTCAGAACGCTCGTTTTAGGATCACGTCCCATGCGGGCGGTACCCATTTCGTGAATAGCCATACCCAAATACGAGCCGTTATCGAACGTTCGAATATTCTTCACGCCCGCGGCTTCGAGCATTTCGGCCGCGTCGTTCATCATATCTTTCCGCATTTTCTTCTCGTTTTCGCGTAAATCGGCATCGAACACAACCGTAGGTAGACCCCATTTGTCCTTTTTGGTTTTATCCAGGAACATCCGGTTTTCGTAAGCGGGTAGCGTTTCACCAAAGCCGCCCAGGTTCATGCTCCAAGGACCGGGTTTGGTTGCTTTTTCTTTCAGCTCAGCTCCAAAACCCATCTCAGCTACGAGGCCATTCCAGCCCTGACGGCTACCGCCGCCCTGATAACCGAAGCCACGAACGTAATCCCGTTTGTCGTTACCGATGTTACGGTAACGGGGAATGTAGATACCATTCGCCCGGCGACCGAAGTAATATTTATCGTCCAGACCTTCCACCATACCACTGGCTCCGGTACGGAAGTGGTGATCCATCAGGTTATGACCTAACTGACCCGAATCGTTACCAAAACCATTGGGGAAACGATCTGAGGTTGAATTCAGTAACAGAGCAGTCGTACCAATGGCTCCACCGCACACGAAGATCACTTTGGCGAAAAACTCCATCACTTCGTTCGTCTCAGAATCCACGATACGAACGCCTTTGGCTTTTTTGGCGGCCGGATCATAGATGAGTTCAGACGCGATACTATTGGGGCGAATCGTCAGTCGCTTCGTAGCCATCGCCGCGGGGATGGTAGCTGAAGGGCTACTGAAGTAACCACCGTAGGGGCAACCCAGCGAACAAAGATTCCGGTACTGACAGGGACCCCGACCTACTTTCTGCTGAGCGGGACCAGCCTGGGTCAGGTTAGCCACCCGACCAATCGTCATAACCCGGTTCGGGAATTTACCTTCAATGCCTTTCTTAACGGCCTGCTCGGCACAGTTCATTTGCATGGGCGGCAGAAACTCGCCATCGGGCAATTGAGCGAGTCCATCTTTACTGCCCGATACGCCGACGAATTTCTCCACGTAGCTGTACCAGGGGGCAATCTCTGCGTAACGAACCGGCCAGTCCGTACCGATGCCTTCTTTCAAGTTGGCTTCAAAGTCCAAATCCGAAAGGCGATAGCTTTGGCGACCCCACATAATCGATTTACCACCGACAATGTTGGGGCGGTACCAGTCAAAACGCTTGAGCTCACTGTAGGGAGCATCCGAGTCGTTGAACCAGTAGGTTTTATTGGCTTCACCGTAGGGGTAATCACGGCTCAGGAAGGGGTGGCTTGCCCGCTCTTCATTGGTAATGCGGCCGCGGTGCGTAAGCTCCCAGGGTTTCTTTAGTGCGTTTTCGTAATCAACGACGTGTTCGAATTTACGGCCACGTTCCAGTACCAGCGTTTTCAGGCCTTTCTCGGTCAACTCTTTGGCAGCCCAGCCGCCGGAGATTCCCGAACCGATCACGATGGCATCATACGTATTTTGTTCGTTTGCTCGAAGAATATTCATTTCCTTAAGAATTCAATGTTTGAGGGGGCCATAGCCCGGTAACAAAAGGGGAATAAGCACCGTTGGGGGCATCTCCTAGGTAGCCCAGGCTTTTTGGCCTGGTTTCAACGGCGTACAACCTTCATAACGGCCCGGTACATATTCATAGCTCAGGGCCTGCGTTGCTCCGATTTCTGAAGTAAAATAGCCAAACATAGAGAGCTCCTTAATCGTAAACCAGAAGGGGGCCTCTTTTACCCCTGCTTTACGGTCCGCGTAGGCATTCGCTTCTTCCAGCTTGAGAATATTCGTTTTCTGCTCGAGTGAAGCATCCTTAAACGATTTTCCGTAAACAGCCTTGGTTTCGCGGTCTACCCGAGCCAAGCCATTTTGCAGGCGTTCCTGGTATTCCTTCGGGTAACAATCCGAAACCAGTACGTTCAGGAAAGGGCCTACCCCGGCCGCCTTGGCTCCGGGTGAGTCTGCCGTCGTTGGAATAATCACGTCAGCAATTTCAGCGATGAGATCTTCGGTAGGCTGGTCAAAGACCAGTGTAGCGGATGTCGTAGGGAGAGCCCGGCGACCCTCTACGATGTCGGCTAACGCTGGGGTTACCAGCAAACCTCCCATCATAACCCCTACCATTTGTAATGCTTCTCTGCGTTTCATGCGGAAAGTAAGCGTGTTAAGTACGTAAAACGTTAGATCATTCAGAGCCCACTAGCAAGAGGCTGAATAAGCAGGGAAAATTACAAAAATACCATGGATAGACAAAATTTAGGGGTGGAAAATAGGGCTTAAAATTTCCTAAATTCAGGGGTTTCTTAGCCATTCATGCCAGCGGCAAGGTTATGCTCAGGAGCGTGGAAAAAGGGGAGTAGGCCGTACTCATCTTCGTTTAAAAGAGAGGAATTCAACGAAAACAAGGCTAGAAAAATGCTCAGGGGAAAATACGTAGGCGTAAGATTCAGGAATTTGCCCGTAGTACTTCGCCGAATTTTACGGGTGTGTTTGGCAAAAGGGCACAAAAAAAAAGCACCCGCTGTCCGCCAACAGCGAGTGCTTAAGGATCCTTGGGTACTCTTTGTATACATGTTTACACTGTGAAAATAAACGAAAAGATTGAATGGACAAGCGATTCGGCTAGGCCTAGTGAAGAGTCCGTTGATTTAAGGGAGCGGAAGTATATACAAAATTACTCTCAATCTTATCTAAAGAGAAAATCCACTTAAACGAGTAAAAATCCTTTTCCAGAGCAATATTTTAAGTTTTAGAGGAGGGTTTTCAGGGTAAAAGTCCAATTTTTCGGTTAATGGTTCCGGGAAGTCAGCTACGTTAAGTGATAAAAGGGGCCCTAAATTTAGGGGGATTTTTATACCCGATTTTGAGGGATAAA
>NZ_JBMDWJ010000149.1:0-21734 GCF_048595215.1 Siphonobacter sp. | reverse complement strand
TAATTTCCCCCTTTTGTAATCCAACCAGTACATAGCGGCCACCATGAGCCAGGTACGCAAACCCAGCATTAATGGCTTTCAGACTTCCCGTCGCATCCATAACCACCGTTGGCATATCTCCATTCGTAATGGCCTGTAACTGAGCCATCACATCCTCCTGCAGGGCGTTGATCGTATAGGGCACCTGTAAACGCTCCTGGCAAAACCGTAAACGAGATTCGTTGATATCCAAGGCAATCACGTGGGCTCCGGCGATACGGGCAAATTCCATCATGCCTAAACCGATGGGTCCTGCTCCCACGACCAGTACAAACTCGCCCGGTTGGATGCCCGCCCGACGTACCCCGTGGGCACCAATGGCCAGCGGTTCTACCAGAGCCAGTTCCTCGTAGCTTAAGCCTTCCCCGTGAATGAGTGAATACGAAGGTACGGATACGTATTCGGCCATGCCGCCGTCGATGTGCACCCCTGCCACCTGAATCTGGGTGCAGCAGTTGGGCTTACCCGATCGGCAGGCAATGCAGGTACCGCAGTTGAAATAGGGAATGAAGGTTACCCGCTCACCAATTTCAAAACCGGTGGCACCGTCGGCTTCGACGAGTTCCCCAGCCAGTTCATGACCGAGAATCCGGGGATAATTGAAAAAGGGTTGCGTACCTTCAAAAGCGTGTAAATCGGTTCCACAGATACCGATTCGCTTAATCTTTATGATGGCCTGTCCGGCTGTCAAGCTGGGCCGAAGGGCTGATTGATAATCAAACTGACCAGGAGTGGTACAAACGAGCGTTCGCATATGTATTGGGGTTTCAAGAGAGAGGCAAATATAGCCGTATCTCCCTGGGTCCTTTTCCATAAAAATCGTCTTCCTGTCAATAATTCCGTTTAAAAACCGAAAAGCGAAGCTCGGGAGCTTCGCTTTTCGATCAGGAAATTTACCGAAAGACTGATTAGGCCAGTAGGGTAGCTTGCAGCGTGATGATTAAGTTATAGGCCTTACTAACGGGACACTCGGCTTTGGCACCGGCGGCAATCTGCTGAAATTGTTCTTCCGTAATACCGGGAATTTTGGCTTCCAATACTAAATCTGAACGCGTGATGACGCCGTTATCCAAGGTAATGGTGGCGGATGTTTGCAAACTTTCGGGATTGAAACCGGCCGTAGTCAGGTCCAGGCTCAGTTTCATGGTAAAACAGCCGGCGTGAGCCGCAGCCATCAGTTCTTCAGGATTCGTACCCACGCCTTCGGCAAAGCGGCTATTGAATGAATACTGAGTTTGGTTCAGGGTAGTACTTTGGGTAGTCAGATGACCTTTACCTTCTTTAATGGTGCCGTTCCAAACGGCAGTTGCGTTGCGTTTCATGATACGTTGCGTTATACAGTGATTTGATTCTCTTTGAATCATTGAACGCAACAAAGGTACCCGAGCTAAACAGACCACTCAATGCACGATTTTCGACACGTATAGCACATTTTTCCCTATCACCGTTTTTTCAACGTGACATCAGATTGCTTGCTGGTATTTTAGTCGGAAGTTCTGAGGTGAAGCCGATGTCTGACTCGTAAACAGACGAATGAAGTAGGAGGAATCCTCGTAACCGAGCTTGTAGCCAATTTCCTTTACGCTCAAGGAGGTATGCACCAGCAGGCGATTGGCTTCCAGAATAATCCGATTTTTGATAACATCGTTGGGGGTAGTATTACTATAGCGGGTAATGCGTTTGTTGAGAGCCTTGGGCGTCATGTTCAACAGGTCGGCGTATTCGGCTACGGTGTGGTGCTGGGTATAGTGCCATTCGACGAGCTGACTGAATTTCCGTGAAAACTCCACTTCCTGCCGGATTTCTTCGGTCGTCACCTGATGCTGTTGTTTCCAGATTCGCGTGGCTTTAATGATGATACTTTTGAGTAGAATCCGTAGCATTTCTTCCATCGTGGAATCCTGCTGCTCGAACTCTGCTTTCAGTTCCGTAACTATCGCCTCCATGACCTGAGCCTTTTCCGGACTGAGGTAAACCACGGGGATGTCGTACACATTATGAAAGAGAATCCCGTCACAGGCCACTTCCTTATCATGAATTTCGACGCAGTAAAAATCGCGGTTGTAGTACATAAGGGTTCCCTGATTGGATTCGTCAAAATGCGTAAACTGGCCCGGACTAATGAAAAACAAGGCGTCCTGCTCCAGCTGATATTCCTTGAAATCGACTACCGCATTACTCCCGGCTTTGAGGTACGCTACTTTCACAAAACTATCAAACCCAGGCATGGGCTCGAGGGCCCCTTGCCCAAGTGTTGTATAGCCGAACTTCTTAAAAGTAAACTGCTTAAACTGATTCATTGCCGGGTGTTGTATGCGGCAAAGGTAGGCACCGCGTGCAGGATTGGAACCTTGAGGGTTTATTGAAAAAATCTATGGGTATTAAAAAGCTACCGTGGATTGTACGTATACAGCGAACCCCTCCAGAGTTGAAACGTCAATGCTGGAGGGGTTCGCTTTGAAAAGATCGCAGACTCCGTTTATTTATTGCTGCTTTTTGAGCGACAACAGCTGCTCGGGTTCATCCGTGGTAATAAAGTCGGCTTTTTTATCCATCAGCCATTTCATGAGTTCAGGATCGTTCACCGTCCAGACGTTCACCGTCAAATGCTTCTGCTTCGCTTCGTCAAAGTAATTTTCCTTACTCTGCATAATTTTGAAGTGGTAATCCAGTCCCGTGAGTTTGTCGGCGGCTACCTGCTCGGGCGTTTGATTGCCCATCAGGTAGGCTACTTTGGCGTAAGGGTCCAGGGCGACTACTTTTTTGCAGACGTCATAGTCAAAAGCGATGTACTCCACCCAGGCCTGAGCTTTCAGATCGCGTACCATCTTCACCACTTTCTCCGTCAAAGCCAGCGAACGTTCTTTACCTAAAATCGAGGTCTTGATTTCCAGAATCAGCTTGGTCCCCTTCTGCTTCATCCCTTCACTGAGGTACTGCTCCAGCGTAGGTAATTTCTCGCCGTTTTTCAGTTGAATAGCCGAGAGTTGTGTAGCATTGGCTTTTTCGATTTCCACGCCTTGAATCTGCGGATCGTGGTTGATGAACAGTACTGAATCCGCGGACATGTGCACGTCGAATTCGCTACCGTAACAACCGAGTTTGATCGCTCCCTGTAGTGAGGCTATGGAGTTCTGAGCCGCTTCCGTGTGTTTCCAGGCTCCCCGGTGAGCAATTACGCCATTGGGATGAAACTCATCCTTAATAATCTGGAAACTCTGGCTGACCTTTCCGCTGGGTTTTTGGGCTTCGATTTTCACTTCGTAGCTCGTCCGCGAGTCCGGCTTTTTCTTGAAATACAATTCCTGGTTTTCGTTCACCCCGAAATACTTGGCCTGAGGGCCGCTCAATTTGATTTTCGAGAGGGACGTATTCAGGGCGGAAATTTTCCCTACCGTCGGGTTTCCTTCCTTGTACGTATAGTGAGTCAACAGTAAATCCTGAGCCATTCCAGATAGCGACAGCACGCTTAAAATTCCCGCCAGTACAATTCGTTTGTTCATGGTTGTAAAACAAGGATAAAAATAAGAAGCATGGACACGAAAAGAGCCAAACCCCGAGGGCTGCCCGCTTCAAATCCATGCTTCATATTGGTAAAACGTCGCAAAGTAGCGGTATACGTTTGACTTTTCAAAGCGTAATGCGTTTGCCCTGCTGTTTGCGACTCTGGTCGGCCGCGTGCATAAAGGCAAAGATTTCAAGGGTTTGCTCAGCAGAAACGGGCGGCTGGCGAGTCTCGAAAAATTTCAGAATCTGATCGACCAAGGGCTGATACGTTGCAAAGGGTCCCAAGGGAGCAATGCCTTTTTCGCCGAAAGCCGTACCGGCAATGGAAGTAGCCCCCGCCCGGATGCCGCGTACGGTACCAATGCGACCGTCCTTCCAGACGCCCGTTACGAGATCGGCGTCTTTTTCATACGTCCGGCTAACGGATACACAACCCGGTCCCATGACGGTAAACAGCATTTCGACGCCGTGAATGGCGTACCAAGCCAGATCCAGGTGGTTTTTATCGATCTCGGCGGGCGTATACACGTCCGCTCCCAGTACCTTTCCAATTGATCCGTCTACCACCTTTTGTACGTTCGCGTCGTACCGCAGGGCGGAGGAAGAAAAGACTGGGGTCTGGTACTGACGGGCGGCTTTGAAAATGGCCTGGGCATCGGCCAGACTGGCCGCGATGGGTTTATCAATGAATACGGGTTTTTTAGCTTTGAGTACGGGTAAGGCTTGCTCCAAGTGCGGGCGGCCGTCGTTAGTTTCCAACAATACGTAATCGACTTTTTTTAGCAAGGCCTCAATCGAATCCACGATTTCAACGCCCATTTTCTGTACCGCGTCGATGACGTCTGGCTTCATTTTCAGGGCCGAAGGAATGTCTTTACTCCCCTGCGGATACGCCGCTACGACCTGAAATCCGCCCGAATTTCCGGCATTAATGAGTTTAGTAAACACCTGACTGTGGGAAGTATCCAGTCCGATGATACCAATCCGACGCGTTTCGGGCGGCGTTGCCCAGCTGCCAGGAGCCAGACTCAAACCCAAGCCCGTGACCGCAGTAGTTTGCAAAAATTTGCGACGTGAAAGTTCTTTCATAGGAAGAGTATAAGAGGATCGTTTTTTATATTCTCTTTAATAGACTGAGTTTATTCCCGTAGACACTGGTACGGCTGACTAATAGCTTATGGGCATTACAGTGACTATTGAATTCAAAAGCTTTACTCTTTTAGAACATCGTTATCCACCTAAACGGAGTTTGGTCCTCCTTACTGGCTGTTCGGTAGCCCGTAAGCCTTCCAGGCTGGACCTCTCCACGCCTAGCCATTCCATGGCGGCGACCGCCTGCTCAGGGCCACCGCATTGCGGCTGTCATAGGTCGTTCCGTTGCTTACGGGCGGGAGAGGTTTTCTTCTTCTGGCAGTAGTTGATAGTTATTTGTTAATAGTTCTTAGCCTACAACCTGAAGCTTGCGGGGCGAAAGACCTGACTATTTAACTGACCAAATATCCCACTGATAAAACTCAACCAATCTATTCCTTCTCCACCACCATCCAATCCACATTAAACAGATTGACCCAGCCTGCTTTGGGGTTTCGGAAGACGATGTACCAATCGTGCAGCCCCGGTTTGGCCTGAATCGGAGCCGTAAATTCCTGCCAGCTGCTTTGCTTTCCGGCGGGAATTTCCACGGTACCCACAACCGGACCCGTGCGGCTATCGAGTCGAATTTCAATACTTCCACCGGGACCATCGGGCTGTACCCGGAAGCGAATGCGTTTGACGTGCTGGAGGTCGAGCTGATTAAAACGGACGTACTTGCCTTCCGAAATGCTGCGAATATAGGAGACGAAGTTCGTTTGTAAGGTGGCGGGCGTCACGCCTACGTTGCCTTCGTGGTAATCTTCAAGCTGAATGAGTGGATCGCGTAAGACGAGCTGTGCACTGGCTTCCAGCGGTTCAATACCCCGGGCTCCACGGTCCGTGTACGAAGCTCGTAGTACATATGCCCCCTCTTTTCCTTTGCCCGGATGTTCATTTAAAGGCAGCTTTCCTTTCAACGGTAAGCGAGGTTTTTGCTCCGCTAGCGAGAGGATATAACCAACCAGTTCGTCCGCTTCCAGTGTACTCAGGTTGGGATGCGGCGGCATGGGATACGTTCCCCAGTTGCCGCTGCCGCCCTTGATAATCTTTTGGGACAACGTTTCTTTCACATGGGTTTTACCGTGGTACCGTTTCGAAATTTCGTTCAGACTGGGACCAATAGATTTAGTAGCAAGGGCGTGGCAGGCTTTGCAATCGAGTGAATTGTACAGCTTTTGCGTAGCCGCGAACTGCGGGGATTCGCCCGCCGACAGTACACTCGCCAGATCCTTGCCGAAAGTCAGGTAATGAAAGGCTACGCTCACGCGGGAAGGGTCGATTTTCTGATCCTCCACATCCCGTACCTTCACTTCATAGTCGAGCGTTGTTTTATCCCAGTAAAACGTACGATTGGCTTTCGTTTCGATACGCACCTCGGGCGGCGTGTTACCTACTTTGATGGCTACCGTCGAGAAGCCCTGGGCTCCGTGCGGATCGGTCGCTGTGAGCGTCACTTGGTACAGGCCCGGTTTGGTAAACGTATGGCTCAGTTCTCGTCCTTTTTTCAGGACGGTTCCTATTTTCCAGCGAAAGCTCAGCGTATCGCCGGGATCGTAATCTTTCGACGCAGCTGCCGATAAACGAACCGTAAGCGGTAAGCCTCCGTAACGTTTATCCACCTGAATGGCGGCAATGGGTTTCCGGTTGCCTTCCGCGTATTCCACCCGAATCAAACCAGCGTCCGTGTTTTTAGCGAACCAGTTGGTACCGTACGCCAGCAGGTAAATAGCTCCGTCCGCAGCCATCTGCATATCCATGGGGGCTACGACATTGAGTTGCGGCAGGAAAGGCTCCATCTTCACGTAGTTCCCCTGCTCGTCCAGCGTCACGGCCATAATCCAGTGCCGAATCCATTCGTAAATGAAGAGTTTGCCGTTGTAGTATTCGGGTAGTTTGTAGGGAGCGTTTGGGTACAAATCGCTGTAGTACACCGGGCCCGCCATGGCACTGGCTCCGCCTTTGCCCACCATCGGCCAGCGTTTGGATGGACCTTTGCCGTACCAGATCATCGCCGGTTGAGCGGGTGGTAATTCTTTCACGCCCGTGTTGTTGGGGGAAAGGTTCATGGGGTGAGCCGGGTCCTGCTTGGGGCCTTCCTTTTTCGTAGCAAAGTCGTACTTGGGAAAAGCTTCGTTGTTCCCCAGAAAATACGGATAACCAAAGAAACCGGGTTTCCGGGCCTGATTGATTTCATCGTAACTCATCGTTCCCTCTTCGGCGGGTACTTGGGTATCGGGTCCGACATCCCCCCAGTAGACGAAGCCGTTTTTAGGATCGACTGAAACGCGGAAGGGATTTCGGCAGCCCATCACGTAAATCTCCGGTCTTCCTTTCGAGCCATCTTTGGGAAAGAGGTTGCCCTCGGGAATAGTGTAGGTACCATCGGCTTCGGGTTTGATCCGCAGAATCTTGCCCCGCAAATCATTACTATTCGCCGAAGTCCCCTGACCATCGGCTAGCTGCCGACCCGGTCGCTCATCGGTAGGATTGTGCCCTTCGATTTCTTCCGCATTCGTATTATCACCGATGGAGAGGTACAGCAGACCATCCGAGCCAAAGGTTAGATACCCCGCCGAATGGCAGCAGTAGGTTCGTTGGGTGGGTACTTCCAGCAAAACTTTTTTACTGGTTTCTATTAATTTTTCATCCTGTAATTCATACCGAACCAGCTGACTTACGTTTCGTTCGCCGCCCAGTCCGTAGTAAAAATAGACCCAGTGATTGGTACTGAATTTCGGATCAGCGGCTACCCCGAGGAGTCCATCTTCAATCCCACTGAACACGTTGAAGTGAGCAATCGTTTTGAGCTGCCGTTCCTGAGCATCGTACAGTCGCACGGCTCCTTTCCGTTCCACCACTAATACATTCAGATTGGGTAAAATGGCCATCTGCATCGGCTCGTCGAAACCTTCGGCCAGGGTCATGTGGGTGAAACGACTACTATCGGGCGGCGTGGGTTGATACGCCGCCACGGGATGCGTCTGTTGACGCGGAACCATCGCCAACGCTCCGAGTACTGCTACCACTAAACTAAGCTTAAAATACGTCATTCGTTCATCTATTGGTGTGATCAAAACGCAATGCGAAACGAATCGAAGGATTCCGTTCGCCAGGCCAGGTGCCGGGTCAGGGGTGAGGCCGCCAGCAGGGGCGAAAACGTACGCACCTGAATGGTTTTTCCATCCGGCAGAAACTCCAGAATCCGGAGCCAGCCATCGCCGCCGTTACCATGCCAGCCACCGCCTTCCCGCTGGGCATTGAATAACATCTGAGCTACTTTTTTTCCGGCGGCATTCGGGTCTTCGCGGTATCCGACATGGCCTTCGTGACCTTCGGAATCGGCGACGTGGCCACAAATCAAAAATTGAAGATTTCGGGAAGGAGCCAGCAGCTTTTCCCAGAGTTGCTGACCGTACGTCGGGCGGCTCAGCGGATACGGTTCGGTATCAATTCGCTCGTTCTTTTTCAGCATTGAACGCAGGAAGCTATGCGTCAGTACCACGCCTCGGTGGTTGGTGAAGCGGGCCTGACCCGCCAGCTGCTTTGCCCAGGTTACGATTTCAGTACGGGGCAGAAATTCAAGCGAAAAAATCAGAAGCTTAGGGCCTACCGGCGGCGTAAATTCATAACAGGCATTTTCCAGCGTAGGTACGCCGCTTTCGTTGGGTGCCATTTCAAGCAGTAAGGCGGCCGTTTGGGCGTTTCGCTCGGCGGGAAAGTAAGAATTGAACTGACTATACCGGTTTTCCGAGTTTTTCATGCCGTAATCATGATTGCCCGTGGCCAGAATATAGGGCAAGGTACCGTCCAGTTTTTCGAAGCTTCGCGACACGGCCTGCCATTGCTGGGTACTGGTCTGGTTGCCGTGCGTACCGTCCGGATGAGCGTTCAGGTTCTGATCCACTAAATCACCCGTACACAGCACCAATCGCGTATTCAAGCGAGCGGCATTTTCTTTGATCCAGCTCGTCATGAGATCCAGGATGGGCTGATTCTGCGAAAATTTAACGTAGTTCTGAGGATCCGGCAGCAGAATCATACTCCAGGAATTGGGATCGCTCAAGGCCGGAACCTGAGCCCCAGCCGTCCACGGTAGCAAGAGCAGCAGTACGAGTCGTTTCAGCAAGATAATACTAGGTTTAGAGGTTAACACAAGAGTTGCAATAGAGCAGATACTAATGACTTTTCGAACGGAATCCGCGTACGGGCTGATCCGTGTAGTAGAGGTACTCGCCCGCCACCAGCTCATAGGCCGGGTGAGGATTCAGAATTTTAATGGTGATGACGTGGGCACCTTTCGGAAGGTGATACCGCCAGAACAACTCGGTACGACGTTGGCTGGGCTGGGTCGGAAAATTCGCTTCTTCGACTTTCGTTCCATCGATGTACAAAGCGGCCCGCAGCAGATGATCGGGAGCATCACTTTGTTTTTTCCGAACGTGCCCCCGAATCACCAGTCCGATGGCTTCCGGTGTCGTAAAACGCAGCGAATCGCCGAAGGACTGAAACAAGGGTTTTTTCTCGACGGGGTAATGGCCTTTGAAATTCTCTTCCAACCGAACGGGTACAGGACGGGTCGTCTGAATTTCGACATTCTTCTCTCCTACTCTACCACGATGCATCCGAATCGTTTCCAGAGCTTGGGCGTAGCTCAGCTCGTATACCGCGTTTAGGGATAAAGACGTGTACGAAAAAGGCAGATCTTCGGCTTTTTTAAGCGGGTTGAGCCAGTACGCCGGAATGTTTTGATACCCGATCATCGTCCCCAGAATGCCCGCGGCGGTGGAAGGATTACAGTCCGAATCCTGACCGGTCCGTGTCGTGATTTCCAGCGTTTGGGTAAAATCGCCTTTGCCGTACAGCAAACCCAGCACGACGTAGGCCGCATTCACTTTCGCATCAATATTCAGGGGTTGAAAAACGCCGTCCGGACAGCCTACTTCTTCCGCCCATTTTCGCTGAATTTCGAACCAGGTTTTCTTCCAGTCGTCGGGATACTGACGGTGCCAGCCGATAACGTCGTTGATACACTGGTAGAATTTACTTTGCCGGGGAATGGCCTTCAAGGCCTCTTTCACCACGTAGTTTACATCGGTACTCACAAAGGCTAATGAGTACATCGTTGCCACGTAAACCCCACCGTACCAACCATCGCCCGAATTCATGATGTGACCGATTTTGTCGGTAATCTCAGCCGCCACGGTAGGCATGCCCGGCGTCATCAGACCCGCAAAATCGGCTTCGATCTGAAAGTCAATGTCATCGGCATGGGGGTTATTCAGGTAGTGCCCCGACTGGGGAGCTTTCATTCCCTGGAGAATATTGTACCGCCCCGCCTGATTGGCGTGCCAGAGGTCGTAGCCCGCCCGGGCATACGCCTGAGCAAAGGAATCAACCGGAGCGGTAAGACCACATCGCTGGAAAACCGAGACGAAGGTTAAATCCATGTAAATGTCATCATACAGCCCCGGAAAGGTTTGCATGGCTTTTCGAACGTAATCCTCACTCCAGGGGATAGTTTGTCCATCCGGGATGAAGGTGCCCAGGTGCACAAATTCCGTTGGCCAGCCGAAGGTTACGCCGATGGTTTGCCCGGCCCAGCCCCCTTTGATTTTATCCAGTAGCGTTTCCCGAGCCATGGTCACGTTTCCGGTATTTGTACGGGGAAGGGCGGTTTGTCCCTCCACCCGTACGCATAACATCCATAGCCCAATTAGCCAGTAACAGCCCTTTTTCGTCATGCCTTTCTATTTACTTTGCGTTACTACTACCCAGTACGAACGGACATTTTGCCGTCCCGAAATAATATCGATTTTAAAGGGTTGACTCATATTCATCAGACCCATGGCGGGCCGGGCCTCGGCGTCCGATGGAATGGAGCCGCGAAGCTTCAATTCTTGTAAATTGATCGCCAGTCCGGTAGCCGTTTTTTGCGGTACCGTGACCCGTACCGTATCGCCAGCGGCATTGAACACGCCGTTGTAGCGGGCACTGTTTTCGTCGGCTCCGGGCACGTTCACCCATAGGGCGGTCAGGGTATTATCGTCGTTGCGGGGTTTCACGTCCGGTGAATCGCAGGCGGCGAGTAGCGTTAGAAATACCAAAGCGAAGATCGATCTCATACAACTTAGGAGTTTACCAGCCCTGGATTTGAGACAGTGCCGTGTTGTTAACAATTTCAGCCGCGGGCAGCGGGATGTAGTACGTGTTAGCCGCGAAGAAGCGGTCTTGCTTGTCACTGTCTACCACTTCGTAGCGGACACTTCCATCCGCCTGAAGGATCGGGCGATGCCCGTGTACCCGTTGGTTATTCAGTACGATATGAGCCTTCCGCCAACGTCTGAGATCCCAGTAGCGGTGGCCTTCAAACGCCAGCTCCACGATCCGCTCGTGTTCCACTGCCGCCATCAGGTCGGCTTCGCTAGTGGCGGTTACGCCGGGCAGACCCGCCCGCTTGCGTACTTTATCCAGCATTTCTTTGGCTTTAGCGTACTGTCCCGTTTTGGCCAGTGCTTCCGCGTGAATCAGTAAAACTTCCGCGTAACGAAGTTCAATCGACTGTTGCTCGCCCGCGTTTCGGATGGGATCTACGTTGGTGGAGTCCACGTATTTTCGGAGATAATAGCCCGTAACCGTTCGTTTCGGCTCGGCCACTGAACCGTAATCGATGTACGCATCCGTACCCGTAGCGATGTTGAGCGTACGGCCTTTCCAGGTTCCACCGTGGAAGAGGATAGTTCCGTAAAAACGTGGCTCCCGTCCCCGGTACGGACTCGCCGCCATGGCCGGATTAGTCCAGGAGAAGCTGCGGCCATCGGCCATTTCAAAGGCATCGGAAAGTTCGGCGGTGGGTACACCCTTCGCTCCGTATGCCGGAACATCCGCCGGGGGGGCGTAATCCCGATCAAACGTGTTAGTCAGCGAAGGCCGGATGTAGTTGAAACCCCAAATGAGTTCCTTGTTATTCTTGGTACTGAACACATTGGTAAACTGCGGCAAAAGCTGGTATACGCCTTTCGCTTCCAGATCCACCACGGCCTGAGCCGCCGCCGCTGCATTGCGGTAGTATTGCGGAGCTTTAGCGGTGGGTACGCCGGTCAGCGGGTCGCTGTTGTACTGTTTTTTGTCATATTCTGCCACCGAGGCCGCGTAGAGCCAGGTGCGGGCCAGCAGAGCATACGCCGCCCCTTTGGTGGCCCGGCCCAGGTCAGCCGTGGCCCGAGTTTCGGGTAAATACTGGGCGGCAAAGGCCAGATCGCGGGCAATGAAATTCCAGCATTCATCTTCCGACGACCGCGGATTGTTATTATCCGTTACCGGCTTTTCCAGCAAAATTACGCTGCCGTGCAGTTTGACCAGCCAGAAGTACACGTAGGCCCGCAGGAAACGAGCTTCGGCGTGGTACACGTTCCGGGTCGTGGAATCGCTAAAAGTCTGGTACTGATTGGTGCCGTTCAGAAAATTATTGATGGCGAAAATTTTCTTGTATCCATCCACCCAATACGAAAAAGTCGGGTTCGCCGCCGTAATACTTGCGGGATTGAAGGCCACCATATTCGCCGTACCGTTGCCACTGGAAATGGACGTGTTCTTAATCAGATCGGTCAGGGCGTCGGTATTGTTGGCGTAGCCCAGGGGCATGGTGCCAAAGGCAAAATCACCGAGCACGGAATACTGGTCCAGCAGGTACAGCTTGGCGTTGTTTTCGTTGGCCCAGACCGTCACGTCGGTATAGCGATCCCGCGGCGTGACGTCGAGTTTACAGGACTGAAGCAGTCCTAGCAGCAGGCTACATACGCTGGCTACTACGATGAGTCTTGATTTCATGAGCTTCCGTCTTAAAAGGTGATGTTGGTTCCGATGGAAAACACGCGTTGCTGGGGATAGAACCCGGCCTGTACGACGCTGGGCGTTTCCGGATCGGCGTATTTGATTTTGTCGAAGGTCAACAGGTTGGATCCTGCCGCGTAGAATCGCCACTGCTGAATTTTCAGTCGACTCAGGAAATCTTTCGGCAGGGAATAGCCAATCTGCAAGGATTTCAGTCGCAGGTAACTACCGTCCCGCACGAAGAAGGAGTTCTGATACCCGTTCTGGTTGGTCAGTCCGGCTTTATTGGCCGTCAACCGTGGGTACTTGGCATTGGGATTATCCGGTCGCCAGGAGTCTTCCACCAGGAAGTACGGACTGTTTCCGTTACCCGCAAACGTCTGCGTATAGACCGTGTTGCCCTGTACGCCGCTGTTGTACACGCCCGCCAGAATCACGTTAGAACGAGCCGCTCCCTGGAGCAATGCGGAGAAATCGAAGGGGCCGTACCCCGCCTGCAAGTTCAGACCGTACATAATCTCGGGCGTGTTGCTGCGACCGATGCGGGTCACATCCTGCTCGAACGAGATTTTGCCGTCGCCGTTCAAATCCACGTACTTCACGTAGCCCGGAGCACCCGGACCGTAGGGGAAACTCGGTCCGCGATCCACTTCTTCCTGCGTTTGATAGAGTCCATCCACCAGGAATCCAAACTTCGTATTCACGGGATGTCCTACCTTCCGCTGAGCCGCCGGAGCGTTCACGGATTCATTGATTCGCAGGACGCGGTTATGAGCGTAGGTGAAGTTTCCAATGATCTTGTAGGAAAGCTTGTTGTGCTTTCTGCTGTAGGCTAGTTGCAGATCCACGCCGCGGTTGTCCACCTTACCCGCGTTAACTGTTGAGGCGAAGTTCCCCCCCACGGAAGGAGCAAAAATGCCGTTCTGATTCGTTAAAATATTGGAAGTAACCTTGTAGAAATAATCCAGTTCCAGACTCAGATTGCTATTCCAAAGTCCCAGTTCTACCCCGCCATTGTACATGGTGGCTTCTTCCCAGGTGATTCTTGGGTTGGCCGGAGCCGTATTGTACAAGGTCGAAACCACCTGATTACCGATGGCTACCGTAGGCGTGGTACGAAGCTGGAAGGAATTCAGGTACTGATAAATACCGATGGCGTCATTGCCCAGTTTACCCGCCGAGAGCCGAACTTTAAAGAAGTTAATTGGGGTATTCAGCGGTTGCCAGAAGTTCTCCTTACTCAACACCCAACCCAGCGATGCCGAGGGGAAGAAACCCCAGCGAGTATTCTCCGGAAAGTTAACCGAGGCATCGTAGCGAGCGGCTACTTCCAAGAGATACTTGTCATCGTAGGTGTAGTTGACCCGACCTACGTAACCACCCCGCTTGTACTGCGTGCTGCTGCCGGTAGCGGCCCGCAGATCCTCGGCGGCCTTACTACCAAAGTTGATATCCAGCAGATCGGTGATGGGGAAGTTCCGGGCCTGAGCCCCGAAACCGTTGGTACCCCATCCCGAATATTCATAGAGTAACAGACCGTTGAAGGCATTTTTACCGAAGGTTCGGTCATACAGGATGGAAGGTTGAAAAGTCGTTCGATAACTGTGGGAGTAATCCTGAATGAGGTTATTGACATTGTAGGCACTCATCCGGGCGGGCGTCCAGAGCCAGCCGTTGGCGTTACGGTTCCGCACGGCCAGCATCGCTGGTTCCACGAAGGTTTTTACTTCCGTAATCGTCTTGTCGTAACTCACCAGCAAACGAGCCTGAAGCCCCTGAACACCGGGGATTTTGACGTTCATGGATAAGTTACCGTTGAAGGTAGTAGCCTCGGCATTCCGGTTCCCAATGTCATTCACGGCGACGATGGGGTTTCCAACGCCCGCATCGGTATTACCGCCGACGGGTAAACCCGCGGGATTGAACATCGGCAGGTTCGGCTGCATCCGCTGGGCCAGAATGAAGGGGTTTTGATAGTTCTGATCCGTGGGTGCCAGGGCCGGATTCATCCGATCTTCCATCCGAACGGTCAGGTCCAGCCGCGTGGAGATGAAATCATTGACATCGGCGTCGATATTGGTCCGGACATTGTAGCGTTTATAATTGGTGTTCTTGATGACCCCGTTCTGGTTCCAGTACCCCAGCGTCGTAAAGTAACGAACGCGATCTGTACCGCCATTGACCGAGACGTTGTGGTACTGACTCACGCTGGTATTATCGGTCAGCATCCCCACCCAATCCGTATTGCCAAGAAACTCCGACTGATTGGTACCATTGGCCAAAGACGCAATTTCTTCGTCGGTATACGTCAGAGCAAAGGGGGTTTTTCCCTGCGAAACGAGGTACTGATTATCCAGTTCTTCGGCCCGTTTGTACCACCGCATGTAATCCGGTCCGTTCAGGAATTTAGGGAATCGGGTATTGGTATTTTGGGAAAAGTTGGTTTCGTAAGTAATCGTCGGCTTACCCGTTTTACCGCGTTTCGTAGTAATCAGAATGACCCCGTTAGCGGCCCGGGCTCCGTAAACGGCTGCCGCCGAAGCATCCTTCAATACGCTGACGGTTTCAATTTCATTCGGATCCAGGGCAGTGAAAGGACGTTCAATACCATCTACAATCACCAGCGGAGCATTGCTACCCGTGGTACTGATGCCGCGTACGTTGATGGTGGCGTTGTCGGCTCCGGGTTGACCGTAGGGCTGCGTAACAATAACCCCCGGTAAGCGGCCCGCCAGTACGTTCGAAACATTCAACGGGGGAGCCTGCTTCAACTGATCGGCTCCAATCTGAGCGACAGAGCCCGTCAGGGTGGAACGCCGCTGCTGGGAGTAGCCGACGACCACGACCTGATCGAGTTCCTGCGAGGAAGAGGTTAAGGAAATATTGATTTGGGAACGGTTCTGTACGGCAATTTCCTGTCCCTGGTACCCGATCGATGAAAAAACCAAGACGGCATTTTCGGGAACATTGGGCAGCGAATACTCTCCGCTCCGATTGGTCGTTACGCCCTGCGACGTATTTTTCACGACGACGTTGACGCCCGGCAGTGGCTCGCCCGTGGTCGCGTCGCTGACTTTACCCTTGACAGTCAACGCCGCCATCAGGGGCATGGTCAGGGAGGTCGCTGAAATGCGTTCGGGCCGCGAAAGATTCGTCAGATTATCGAGCGGAACGAACTTGTTGGGCAAGAGATTGACGGCCGAAGTATTGGATTTCTTTTCTTCCGAAACGATGTAAAACGAGTCGCTGACTTTTTTGAAGCTCAGTCCGTAGGGTTTCAGCAGTTGCTCCAGCGTTTGTTCGAGGGAAGCGTACTTTCGAAAATCCTTCACCCGTTTTTTACTGACCAGTTCAGGGTTGTACAAAATCGAAACTTTGTACTGCTTTTCCACTTCCTGTAAGCGATGCTCCAGACTTTGGCCGCTCGTCGATGCTTCCCGAACCTGTTCCTGATCCGCCCGAACCATTTCCTGAGCCTGTACACCCGGTGGGCCGCAGAGGTACATGAAGGCGGGCAGTCCATACAAAAGTGTAATACGTTTTTTCATCGAAACATGAATTAGTGTGGTACCAATCAAGACATAGAATTCCTGGGGATGTCCTGGGAGGGAAATCCGAACGCGTACTAATGCTAAATGGATGATTTATCGGGACTGATCCGTGAGGTAGATGCGGCCTTCCTCCTGACGAATACTGACTTTGCAGGCTTCGGCGATGCCTTCTAATAATACGTTTACATCATTGGTGGGCAGCGAACCCGACATACGACGGTCGAGCAGAGATGCCTTTTCTACGTTGACACGATAGCCGTAGGTGTCTTCCAGTACTTCGGTGAGTTCTTTTAAGGACGTATTTCGCAGAATAAGTTTGTGATCTTTCCAGGCTGAATACAGCGAGGCGTCTACTTGTTTCAGGGTGTAATTTTCAGGGATACGGGCAGATTCAACCAGTTGACCGGGTTTCAGTACAATGGAATCGGCCTGAGCTTTTTCATTGATTAGACACTGTACTTTGCCTTCATTGAGTACTACCCGCGTTTTAGCCTTCCGGCGGCTGACGGTAAACTGCGTCCCGAGTACGTTCACCCGGAAGTTATCGGCCGTCACGACGCTAAAGCGGCGATGATCTTTGGTATGGACTACTTTAAAATAGGCTTCACCCGTCAGTTGTACTTCCCGATTGCCCGTCCATTGCTGCGGATACGAAAGACTCGAATTTCCGTTCAGCGTTACTTCCGAACCATCGGGTAAAGTGAAAGTACGCGTCTGTCCGTAACCCGTTTTCTGTACTAACATGGGAACCGAGGCTTCGGACGTGGCTGGAGCGTTACGGCTTACGTAAAACCAGAGTGTAGCCAGAGCGAGTACGGCTACCACACCAGCGGCTATTCGTCGCCAGCTTCGACGCAAGGGCACAACGGGCGTTTCCTCTTCCGGTTCGATTGGGTCGATGCGACTTTGCATCTGATTCAGCATTTTCTCCTCCAGAGCCTGCCGGGCCTGCGTATCCAGCTGGTCGGTCAGCGAGGGGCGGTTCTCAAACTGATCGTACCAAACGTCGAGTTCGGTACGCTCGGCTGGCGTGGCCTGCCCCATTTGTACTTGCTGTAACAGAAAAGTAAGTCGTTCCTGAGTCATGCGGTTGGTTACGTAAGCCAGCAGATTTCCTGCATACGCTTTCTATTCGGTAAGTCACACAAGTCGAAAACTTCCGCCAAAAGCGAAGCAAAAAAATTTAAAGTATTTTTCAGTATCCTGATTATCAGAAGAAATTTTCGTAGGCAAAAGAAGGTAAGCTCCTGATCAGACCAGCCCATGAGCGGCCAACAAAAGCATAAACAGATGCTCTTTCAGGTGAAGACGCAGCAGTTTCAGAGCCTTGGCCATTTGTTTTTCAACCGTATCAATGGGAAGTTCCAGGAGTTGAGCAATCTCCCGGTAGGTGTAGTGCTCCTGTCGACTTAGCTCGTACACCCGCCGGTATTTTTCGGGGAGCTGGGCCACACCAGCGTCGAGGGCTCGTTGCAGTTCTTCGTAATACAGCTGATCTTCGACGAGATTGGCCTCGTAGTCGTCGCCCCGCTGTAGCACATAATCCAGATGGGCTTTTTTCGTCAGCAGGGAGCGGATGTAGTTATAAATCCGGTAGCGAAGGGCGGTAAAGAGGTACACTTCCAGGGAAGTCGTAATTTCCAGGTGCTGGCGTTTGGACCAGAGATCCAGAAATAATTCCTGAACGATCTCCTCACAGTCCTCCCGAGTCTGTACCCGCCGGTACGCGGAATCATAAAGCCGACGCCAGTATTTTCGGTACAAGAGCTCAAACGCAGAACGATCGTCCTGCTTGAGCAGGGCGATGAGCGATTCATCGGTATGGGGTGATTGAATCTGAATAAGCAGAAGATCAGTTGGTTATCAATTAAGCTGGCAATATAAAAATCCCTTGCCAGAATTAAACGGCTTGAGCGTTATTAAATCGTTATGCCTTGCCCAATTAGCTTTTGAGTGACAAAAAGGATCCGTTATGAACGATTTTCGATTAATAAATTAGCATTTATCATGCTGGGGATAGTCTACGCCTGATAAGCCCTCTGGACTCTTAAAAACAATTTATTTATCTTAGGACGTTTTTTACCGTCAAAATCATTCCCCCTAACTTTAAAACCCTATCTGAAGTACCCATGGCTTCTTCTATCTCAGATGCAGACCTTTCTGGTTTAGCCGCCTATTTGTTTACCCGTCGAGAAGCTATTCTCAACCATTGGCGTAATCAATGCGAACAGGATACTACCCTGCTCAATGTTTCGGGGCTGGCCCGCGAAGAATTCAACAATATGATTCCGCTCTTGTTGATGATTCTTCACCAACGTCTTCAAAAGGAACCGGAAGGCAATGATCCCGTAGAAATTGCTGCCGCCCACGGCTTACACCGCTGGCAAAAGGGCCTCACGTTGAAGAATTTACTGGCCGAAATCAATTATTTGTACGCGGGCGTTTTTCGGGAACTTCAATTGTATCGGGAATTTTTTCCGGATAGTGATGCCGACATTTTGATTAGGGGCTATCAGGAAGTGGATCGACTGAAAACCGAAACCATGCTGGGCAGCGTGCGGGAGTACGATCAGCAACAGCAGCTTGCCGCCGCTAGTCGGGCCAATCGCCTGCAGTATACCCTGGATCAGTTGCAGGAAATGACCCGCCTCCGGGGGGATTTGCTGCGGACTTCTTCGCATGATCTCAAAAGCAGTTTTGGCGTGGTTCGTAATGCCGCCATTTTGCTGGATCAGGCCGAAAAACCCGAGGAAGAACGGACGAAGTTACTGCAAATGCTGAACCGCAATCTGGGAAATATCCACGAGATGCTACAGCAACTCACGGATTTGTCCCGGCTGGAAGCGGGCTACGAAGTGCTTAATATTCAGCGTTTTGATGCTTCACAACTTCTCCACGAACTCGTGGAAAGTGCTCAGCTCCTGGCGACTCAGAAAGGCCTAATCTTACGGGCCGATGGCCCGCCCGAACTACTGGTATCGAACGATTCCGTGAAGATTCACCGTATTGTGCAGAATCTGCTGCTCAATGCGATTAAATACACGCAAACCGGGATCGTTTCCGTCTCCTGGTCCAAAGAAGGCGACTTTCGCTGGTACATCAGTGTGCAGGATACCGGACCGGGTTTGTCGGATGGATTGGTGTCTCTGTTTTCCAAACAACTCATGCCTAAAGCAGAAGAGTCAGCCGTACTTGAGCGGGATCCTTCGGAGATCGATGAGGTTCCCACGCTTACGACTGAAGAATTAAGTCAGGTACTATCTGCGAGCGTACCGGTTAGCGAGGGCGTAGGCCTGCTGATTGTGAAACGCCTCTGCGAACTACTGGGCGGTATGGTAGAAATAGAATCCATTCCCGACGTGGGTACGCTCTTCCGGATTCGTATGCTACTCGAACATAAGGCCTGATTACCCTACGATCCGGTACGTAGTTGTGTACCGGATCGTGGGCCTGGATTTCTTACCCGAACATTTGCTTCCCCGGATTACCCGCCTTCCCTTTCTCAGGCCAGTTGCTTGTATTTTCTTTAGTAACGTATAGCGGTGGAATGTTTTTTTCCTAGAATGACCTGCCCGGGTTCATCCCCGTTCTTCCTTCATTCTGAAACAAGACAGCTTATCAACCAATCCACGCTATGAAAGAAAAAATCTCATTCAAAGGCATCTGGGAAGTTTTAAAAAACGCCTTTTCCGGATTCTCGGACGACAAAGTCACGAAACTGGGAGCTTCCCTTTCGTACTACACGGTGTTCTCGATGGGGCCGCTGATCATTGTGATCATTTCGCTGTGCGGTATTTTCCTGGGCCGTGAAGCCGTGGAAGGTCAGATTTACGAAACCCTCAACGGATTTCTGGGTAAAGAATCCGCCCTACAATTACAGGATATTGTGAAGAAAGCGGCCGTCAGTGGTAAGAGTAATATGGCCGCCGTCATTGGTTTTGGCACGTTGCTCTTGGGGGCAACGACGGTATTCGCGGAAATTCAGGATTCGATCAATACCATCTGGGGAATTCGGGCGAAGCCGAAGAAAGGCTGGCTAAAAATGATTCAAAACCGTTTTCTATCTTTTTCGGTGATTGTGAGTTTAGCGTTTATTCTGCTGGTTTCCCTAGCCGTCACCTCTTTACTTGACGGGATTAGTGGCCGCCTGCAGGCTCGCTTCTCGGATGTATCCGTTATCGCCTTTTATATTGTTAATCAGCTGATTACCTTCGCTGTCATTTCGATCATCTTTGGGGTGGTATTCAAAGTTTTACCCGATGCCAAAATCAAATGGAAAGACGTTCGGGCGGGTGCGATGGTAACGGCGGTGCTGTTTATGATCGGGAAATTTGGTATTTCCTTTTACATCGGTCAGAGCGATGTAGGCAGTACCTACGGAACCGCTGGCTCGCTGGTCATTGTACTGCTCTGGGCCTATTACTCTTCCATGATTCTGTACTTCGGAGCCGAATTTACGAAGGCTTACGCCATCAAATATGGTTCAGCCATTCACCCGAATGATTACGCGGTAACGATTAAAGAAGTGCAGGTAGAAGCGGGCAGTAAATCCATTCAGCAAACCGAGAAGGAGAAGGCTGTTTCGTAAGTATATAATCATCGATATTTTCCCAGGGTTGAAACCCTGGGCTACGAAAATGGAACTCCGCTGGGGTTCTTTTTTTTGCCGATTAAAGCGTCTTCAAACATTCTCACACTTTAAACCAGTTCAAATCTCAAACCCCTCTTCAAACGTTTTCAAACCTCAAGCCCCCGGCGGCTCTTTCAATGCCAGACTGATGAGTTCAGCCGTATTCTTGACGTTTGCTTTTCGGAGAATACTCGCCCGCTGGTTGGCTACCGTATTCGGACTGGTATCAAATCGACGGGCAATTTCCTGATTACTCAGGCCTTCCGTCAGGCAACCCAGTACCTGAGCTTCCCGGCTGGTGAGTTTATTCCAGATCGAGGCATTGGTAGTTACATCCACGCGAGCCTTGGGCTTGGCCAGTACCAGTTGCTTAATAATGACGCTTGAGGCCGAAGGTGGATAGTACAGATCGCCCGCCGCTACGGTACGGATGGCCTGAAGAATTTCCTCATCGTCCGTATCTTTCAGTAAGTACCCCGACGCTCCGTACTGCACCGCACTGAGAATGTAATCGGGATGATTGTGCATACTGAAAATCAATACTTTCACCTGAGGAAATTGCTGAGCCGTCATACGGCTGACTTCAATGCCCGAAAGTCGCGGCATGGTAATGTCTAGTAACAACACGTCGGGGTGAAGCTGGGGCAGCAGTTCCAGAGCCTCGTCACCGTCGGCGGCTTCGCCCACGATTTGCAGGTCCGTTTCGTCTTCCAGTAAGGTACGGATTCCTTTTCGTACCATCGAGTGATCATCCGCAATCAGAATTCGTATCGCCATCGTTTTTGGTTTAGCCTAGCGGCAAATGTACTTCAATACAGGTTCCTTTTCCGGGTATAGAATGCAGTTGAAACGTGGCCTGCAGGAGTTGAGCCCGTGTTTGCATGTTTTCCAGTCCGCTCCCCTCGCGGGCAGGCGTTTCGGAAATACCCACGCCATCGTCCTCAATACGCAGGGTCACGGCCTCGGGCTGGTAGTGCAAAACTACGGCAATCTGCCCGGCTTTGGCATGTTTAAGAGCATTGGTCACAGCTTCCTGAGCAATG
>NZ_JBMDWJ010000148.1:0-2356 GCF_048595215.1 Siphonobacter sp. | reverse complement strand
TGGCAATGCCATCGAAACGGCGGTCTGGACGAACGGAATTCGGGATCAGCGACTGGGCTGGGAATCGACTTCGCAATTCAACTTTGGTGTCGATGCGGGACTGTTCAACAACCGACTTTTCGTTATTGCCAACTACTACATCAGTCGCTCGTTTAATCTGCTGTTCAATCAACCCATTTCGGCGATCTCCGGAGCTTCAACCATCCTGACCAACCTTCGTGATTCCCGCGTGGAAAACAAAGGACTGGATCTACAACTCGATGGTCGGGTGATCTCAACGCCTGATTTTAAACTGAACCTGAGTGGTAACATCTCTTTGAATCGCAACAAGGTACTGAACATGGGTGGAGCCAGTACCATCATTACGAATGGTGCCGAGCGATCGTACCTGACCCACATTACGCAGGAAGGTCAGCCCATTGGGATGTTCTACGGCTTTAAGGTGAAAGGCATGGTCCGCGAATCAGATATGGAAAATCTGGCCATCGACAATGCCAACTACAATTCCGCTACGCAGTCGTTCCCAGCCGGGTACCAACTGAAAGGTCCGGCCCGTTCTACCGCTTCCAGCAACCCCCTGCAACCGGGCGATTTGTACTTTGAAGACGTCAACGGTGATGGGGTAGTCAATGATGCCGACAAGCGGGTGATTGGCTCGCCGTATCCGAAGTTTATCTACGGTTTCGCCCTGACGGCCAGCTACAAAAACTTTGATTTCTCGTCTTCCTTCAACGGTTCCTACGGGAATGAAGTACTCGATGGACAGGACTATTACCTCTTCAACATGGAGGGTTCTGGCAACCAATATTCCATCGTGAAGGAACGGTATCGTTCGGAGGCCGAGCCGGGTAATGGCAAAATTTTCCGGGCTTCCCGGGGTGGTACGCAAAGCAACAGTACGCGGCTCTCGACTTTCTACCTACAGGATGGCTCGTACCTGCGTTGCACCAACGTAATGCTGGGGTATAGTCTGCCCTCGAAGTGGTTGAGTGACAAAGGCTTAAGTAATGCCCGTTTGTACATATCGGTGGACAACGCCTTTACCCGCACGAAATACAAAGGCTATAATCCCGAAGTAGATTATAACAACGGAGCAAACCTCACTCCCGGTGTCGATTACGGAAAATACCCGCTAGTTCGGGGGTACAACGTAGGCGTGAAACTGAGTTTTTAAAATTGGTTTGAGGGTAGTTTCAGCTTTTAACCGGAACATCTTGACCCGTATATCCAGTCAAACTCTATACCAGCTCAAACTTTATACGTACTCAAACTTCAGACCTGCTCCAACCCATTCCAACCTCAAACTGCTCCAACCAGACTCCCTCCCATTTCCAAGACATACAACGATGAACAAAACATATTTTTCTATTCTGAGCTTATCGCTCCTGTTGGGACTGGGTTCGTGTTCGAAGAGTTTTCTCGAAGAGAGTGATCCCAATGCTATTCCTTCCGCCGTATTTTTTCAAACGGAAAACGACGTAAAACTGGCGGTAAACGGCGTGTACCAGTATTTACGAAGTTCCGAGACCGTTGGCGAAAATAGCGGCTTGTACACCGACGAACGCTCCGATGATACGGGCCGTAACGACAACCAGTCGAACGCGGGAGAACCCTTTCAGTTCAATGATTTTTCAATTTTGCCGAGTAATACTTACCTGAAACGGCATTGGCTGAACCTGTATCAGGCCATTACCCGCTGTAATCAGGTGCTCGACAACCTGGATAAGGTTAGCTACGCAAATCCGGAAACAAAGGCGAACTACCAGGCTGAAGTGAAGTTCATTCGGGGGTTCCTCTATTTTCAGCTCGTACGGAAGTGGGGCGATGTACCCCTGGTAACGCGGCAATTACTGCTGACGGAGGAAGTAGCGGCCAACACCTTCCGCGAGAAAAAAGAAAAGGTCTACGAACAAATTGTAGCTGATGTAAAGGAAGCCACCCTTAGTACGCTGCCCGATCACCAGCCGCTGTCGGGGAAAGGGCACGTATCGAAAGTCGCCGCCTTTGCTCTGCTGGGAAAAGTGTACCTGACGATGGCGACCACGCTCGACGCGACTAATCGGACGGCTAACCTGAATCTGGCCAAGACCAATCTGATGGAGGCCTACAATCGTCGGACCTTCAAGGAGTTGAAAGACATTCCCTACGCCGATGTGTTTGATGTGACCAAGAAATCCACCAATCCGGAAATCATCTTCCAGATTGTAAACCGGCAGGGCGACATCAATTTTTCCTCCAGTATTGCCGCCAATACGCAAGCCAAGGGCGAGACGATCAATTCGCTGAAACCCGGTACGGGCATCGGTGGTAACGTGACCCGCGATCTAGTATTGGAATACGAAGAAGGCGATTTACG